>CALEZI010000168.1 GCA_937928755.1 uncultured Rhodanobacteraceae bacterium
ACAACCAACAACCAACAACCAACAACCAACAACCAACAACCAACAACCAACAACCAACAACCATGTTCACCGGCCTGATCCAATCCCTGGGGCGCATCGAAGCCCTCGAACCCCGCGGCGGCGACCTGCGCCTGAGCATCGACTGCGGCAGCCTCGATCTGTCCGGCGTCGCCGAGGGCGACAGCATCGCCGTCTCCGGCGTCTGCCTGACCGCGCTCGACCTGCGGCCGCATGCGTTCGCGGCGGACGTTTCGACCGAAACTCTGGCGAAGACCACGCTGGGTGGGCTACGCCCGGGCGATCCGGTCAACCTCGAACGTTCGCTGACGCTGGCGACGCCGCTCGGCGGGCACTTCGTCAGCGGTCACGTCGATGGCATCGGCCGCGTGCGCGCGATCAGCGCAGACGCGCGCTCGCAGCGTTGGGTCTTCGAAGTACCCGACGACCTGCGGCGTTACATCGCCAGCAAGGGCTCGATTGCGATCAACGGCGTCAGCTTGACCGTCAACGAGCTTTACGATGATGGCTTTGGCGTCAACCTGATCCCACACACGCTGGCGCACACCACCTTCGGCACTTTGGGGGTGGGCGCTCCGGTCAATCTCGAGGTCGACTTGATCGCGCGTTACGTCGAGCGACTGATGGCCGCGAAGTAGCCGAGGTTGTTGTGGGAGCGGGTTCACCCCGCGAGCTTTTCCTGTGGCCCGGGGCAGATCTCGCGGGTGGAAACGGCTCCCACACAAGGCGGCTCTTGGGCGGTCGCCTTGAACGGCTGTATTGCGACCCCCATATCCACCCAACCGCGCAACCAGCCGATAGCCCACCCATGCCCATCTACGAATTCGAATGCCTGAGCTGCGGCCAACGTTTCGACCGCCTTCAGAAACTCTCCGATCCCGATCCCACCGACTGCCCCAGTTGTGGTGCGCCGCAGGTCAAGCGCGCGTTGACGGCGGCCGCGTTCCGGCTCAAGGGTGGCGGCTGGTACGAAACCGACTTCAAGGGCGACAAGGACAAGAAGCGCAATCTGGTCGAAAGTGGCGATAGCAAGAGCAGCGACAGCAAGGCTGACGGCGGCTCTTCGTCGACCGAGGCCACGAAGACCGAGACAAAGCCCGAAGCCAAGCCCGAGCCCAAGGCCGACAAGCCCGCCAGCCCCGCGGCCGGCGCTGCGTCGCCCTAGCGGTCCGGCGGATCCGGGATAACGCAGTGTCCGTTGTTCCTCTGGCATCGGCGCTGGTGGGTCCGGGTTTGTCCCTACGCGGTCGTGGTGGCCGTTGATCCTGCTCTTGTCTTGCCCAAGCCCGCCATTCCAGCAACAGCCGCAGCAAAATCGTTCGGATCAATTCGAAGCCACGACCGTGCCCTCCACGCGACTTTCGCGATCGCTCCGCGCACAATGTCCGCTCTGAGGGGAGACCGGAGCCGCCATGTCCAAGCCGTTTGGAAGCAACACGCCGTCGCCGTTGGCCAAGGCCGATTTCGCGAACGTCGCCAGCGCCGCCATCGATTCCGGGCAGACACTGCCGCAGATGCTGGCCGCGGTCCGCCAACGCCACGGCAAGCGGCCCGCCTTCACCAATCTCGGGCGCACGCTGAACTACACCGAGATCGATCGGATGAGCGCCGATCTGGCCGCGTACCTGCGCGGCGGGCTCAACCTGCGCCCCGGCGAGCGCGTGGCGATCATGTTGCCGAATCTGCTGCAGTACCCGATTGCGGTGCTCGGCGTGCTGCGCGCCGACCTGATCACGGTGCTGGTCAACCCGCTGTACACGCCACGCGAACTGCGCCATCAACTCGCCGATTCCGGCGCTGTCGCGCTGATCGTGCTGGACAACTTCGGCTCGGTCGCGGCCGAGGCGCTTGACGGTACTGCAGTCAAGCACGTGATCACCACGCGCGTCGGCGATCTGCTGCCGTGGCCGAAGTCGCTGCTGATCGATTTCACCCTCAAATACGTCAAGAAGGTGGTCCCGGACTTCAGGATCGCCGGGGCCGTCCGCTGGCCGACAGCCATTGCCAAGGGCGCCGGCTTGCCGCGTGTCCAGGCGATGGCCAAGGCCAGCGATGTCGCCCAACTGCAATACACCGGCGGCACCACCGGCGTATCCAAGGGCGCGGCGCTGTCGCACACGGCGCTGATGGCCAATGTTGCCGCGTGCGAGCAGTGGCTTGGCCGCGCACTCGATCCCGAGCGCGAGATCGGCCTCGTCTGCCTACCGCTTTACCATATCGCTGCTTACACCAACATGCTGTACGCGTGGACCCACGGCCTGCACGCGGTGCTGATCACCAATCCACGCGACATCCCCGGGCTGGTTGCGGCTTTCGTGCAATACAAGCCGTCGATCTTCGCCGGCGTCAATACGCTGTACGACGCGCTGCTCAACTCGCCGGAGTTCGTCAAACTCGATTTCAGTTCGCTCAAGCTCAGCATCCAGGGCGGCACCGCGCTGCGCCGCGCCACCGCCGAGCGCTGGAAGCAGGTCACCGGCCGCGATGTGGTCGAAATGTACGGCTTGTCCGAGACTTGCGCCGGCATCACCGTCAATCGCTGGGACGCGCCGAACCCAGTCGGCTCGATCGGTCTGCCGCTGCCGGATGTCGACATCAGCCTGCGCGACGAGCAGGGCCAGGAAGTGCCGATCGGCGAGCCCGGCGAACTGTGCGTGCGTGGCGTGCAGGTCACCAGCGGCTACTGGCAGCGCGACGACGAAACCGCGCAGTCGTTCTTTGCCGACGGCTGGTTCCGCACCGGCGACATCGCCAAACGCGGCGAGGGCGGTTATCTGTTCCTTCTCGACCGGCGCAAGGACATGATCCTGGTGTCCGGCTTCAACGTGTTCCCGAACGAGATCGAGGACGTGGTCGCCATGCACCCCGGTGTGCTCGAAGCCGCCGCGGTCGGTTTCCCCGACGACAAGACCGGCGAGGCGATCAAGCTGGTGGTGGTGCGCAAGGACCCGGCGCTGACCGAAGAAGACCTGCGCGCACATTGCCGGCAGTTGCTGACTGGCTACAAACAGCCGCGGAAGATCGAATTCCGCGACAGTTTGCCGAAGACGCCGGTCGGCAAGATCCTGCGGCGGGAACTGCGCTGACAATTCCCGGACACCACGATCCAGCAAGCTCGGCTGCTTTGGTAGAGCCGAGCTTGCTCGGCTGCGGTTCGCGACAGGCAGATCAGCGGAGCAAGCTCCGCTCTACAAGAGCGCAAAGCAGCGGAGCAAGCTCCGCTCTACAGGAGCGCGAAGCAGCGGAGCAAGCTCCGCTCTACAGGAGCGCGAAGCAGCGGAGCAAGCTCCGCTCTGCAAGAGCGCAAAGCTCCGCTCTTCGAGTTGATTTTCACGCTCTGGCGCCCCACCTCCGGGGAGAATCACGATCCCGATTCCCCTGGAGTTCGTTCATGTCCGATCTTTTCAGCCCGCTTGCGGCGGGTGCCCTGCAGTTGCCCAACCGCATCGTCATGGCCGCGCTGACCCGCGCACGCGCCGGGCGCACGCACATCCCGAATGCGCTGATGGCCGAGTACTACGCGCAGCGCGCGTCGGCCGGCCTGATCATCACCGAGGCGACGATGGTCGCCGCCGACGGTTGCGCCTTCACCGGCGAGGGCGGTTTGTTCGACGACGCTTGCGTCGCCGGATGGCGCCAGGTGACCGATGCCGTGCATGCGCGCGGCGGACGCATCATCGTGCAGTTGTGGCATCCGGGTCGTGCCGCACATTCGTCGCTGAATGGCGGCGTGCAGCCGATTTCCAGCACCGATCGCGCGATTCAGGGCGACCAGATCAGCACGCCCGAAGGCATGCAGGATTACGAGGTGCCGCGGCGCCTCGCACGCGAGGAAATTCCCGGCATCGTCGAACTTTTCCGAGCTGCCGCCGAGCGCGCACTGGCGGCCGGCTTCGATGGCGCGCAGATCCACGGCGCGCACGGCTACATCATCGACCAGTTCCTGCGCGATGGCGCCAACGATCGCAATGACGACTACGGCGGCAGCCTGGAGAAGCGCGCACGCTTGCTGCTCGAGATCGTCGATGCCACGTCCGGCGTGATGGGCGCCGACCGCGTGTCGGTGCGCATCTCGCCGCTGGTGCCCTACAATCACATGCGTGACTCCAATCCGGAGGCGCTGGTTGAGTACGTCGCGCGCGAACTCGATCGACGCAAGATCGGCTTCTTCGAGCTGCGCCACGCCGATTTCCGCGATCCCGCCGAGCAGCGTCTGGCGCAGATCGCGCGGCGCGAGTTCCGCGGCCCACTTTTCGTCAATGGCGGTTACGACCAGGCCAGCGCGCATGCCGCCGTCAGCAGCGGCGCCGTCGATGCCGTGGTGTTCGGCAAGCCTTTTCTTTCGAACCCGGATCTGGTCGAGCGTTTCCGCGTGAATGCGGCGCTGAATCCGGTCGATTTTGCCAGGCTGTATACGCCCGGTCCGGCTGGATACACCGATTACCCGAGCCTTGCCGCATAAGCCACCGCGGCGGTTCGTCGGTGATTTGTTTTCGTGTCAAGCGTCGGGGGACGCAGTTGCCGCGCGTTCCCCGGCCTACGCCAGCAGTTGTCGATAGATCTCGGCATCGCGCGCGGAGTGGCAGCAGAACAGCACATCGCGAATGCTGCCCGACGCCGCGACTTCGGCACGCACGGTGGCGACGGCAATCGCCGCCGCCGCTGCGATCGGATAGCCGTAGACACCAGTGCTGATGCACGGGAACGCGACGCTCGCCAGCGCGTGTTGCTGCGCTAACTTGAGCGACTGGCGATAACACGAGGCCAGCAGCTCCGGCTCGCCGCGATCGCCGCCGTGCCAGACCGGGCCGACGGTGTGGATCACGAATCGTGCCGGCAGTCGGAAACCCGGCGTCAGCTTCGCGTCGCCGGTTGCGCAACCGCCGAGCGGCTCGCAGGCTTGCAGTAAATCAGGCCCGGCGGCGCGATGGATGGCGCCGTCGACGCCGCCGCCGCCAAGCAGCGAGTTGTTGGCGGCGTTGACGATGGCATCGACCATCAGTGTGGTGATGTCGGCCTGGATGACCGTCAGGGCTGCAGACATTCAGGATTTCTCCGCGCGCAGGCGCCGCGTTCAACTCGACGATCCATGGTGACCTACAATCGGCGTCATTGTCACTGCCAACTCGACTCTGAACCATGCGCAATCCGCTGCAGGAACAACTGCTCAAGGCCGGTCTCGCCAAGAAGCAACAGGTCGACGCCGCGGCGCGGGCACTGGAGCGCAATCGCGACGGCAAGGCGCCACCGCCGGCAGCAAAGGTCGATGCCGACAAACTCAAGGCCGAACGCGCCGAGCGCGACCGCGCGCTTGCCGCCGAGCGCAATGCCAAGGCGCGCGAGCTCGAACTGCGCGCGCAGATTCGCCAGATCGTCGAAAGCCACAAAATCGCGATCGCTGGCGAGACGCCCTATCGTTTCACCCTCGACGGCAAGATCAAGGAAATCCTGATCAACGAGCCCCTGCGCAAGCAACTGGCCAACGGCGCGCTGGTGATCGTGCGTCACGATCCGGGCTACGCGCTGCTGCCGCGCGCAGCCGGGGCGATGATCCGCGAGCGCGGCGGTGCGATTGCGGTCGATCATGGTCAGGACGCTGCGGCATCCAACAGCGGTTCCGACGACGACTACTACAAGCGTTTCGTGGTTCCTGACGATCTGATCTGGTAAGGCGGTAGAAGCAGCGGAGCAAGCTCCGCTCTACAAAAGCCACGGCTGCCTCGGCTCTCGTAGTGCCGAGCTTGCTCGGCACGGGCACGCGCGAAAGCAGCGGAGCAAGCGCCGCTCCACAAAAGCCACGGCTGCCCCGGCTCTCGTAGTGCCGAGCTTGCTCGGCACAGGCAGGCCCGAAAGCAGCGGAGCAAGCTCCGCCTACAAAAGCCACGGCTGCCCCGGCTCTCGTAGTGCCGAGCTTGCTCGGCACGGGCACGCGCGGAAGCAGCGGAGCAAGCTCCGCTCTACAAAAGCCACGGCTGCCCCGGCACTTGTAGTGCCGAGCTTGCTCGGCACGGGCAGGCCCGAAAGCAGCGGAGCAAGCTCCGCTCTACAGAAGCCACGGCTGCCCCGGCACTTGTAGTGCCGAGCTAGCTCGGCACGGGCACGCGCGGAAGCAGCGGAGCAAGCCCCGCTCTACAGAAGCCACGGCTGCCCCGGCACTTGTAGTGCCGAGCTTGCCCGGCACGGGCAGGGGCAAGCGCTCCGCCGCTTCGGGCAAGGGCTCTGCGCTGCCTCAGGGTTGCAACTG
>CALEZI010000169.1 GCA_937928755.1 uncultured Rhodanobacteraceae bacterium
CATGGATACCTCAACCAACGCCGAAAACTGCTTGACGGCGAACGGAGGATCTACCAACGACCAACACTCACACCAACAACCGACTGCGGTCACATGCCCTGCCGTGCCGGCACCACGCTGTTGCCGAGCAACAGGCCGGCGACCAGCGCGGCGATCAGCGTGACTACGCTGAAGGCGGTGTCGAGACCGAGGAACACGTCTTTCTCGAAGACGAAGGTCAGGCTCTTGAAACCGACCGAACCGGGAACCAGCAGGATCAGACCGGGCAACCGGAAGGTTGCGCCCGGTCGGTTGGCCCAACGCGCGTAGATGTTGCTGAGCACGGTGACGATGAAGGCGGCAACGAACAGGCCGAGTTCCGCGCCAAGTGCCGGGATCGCCAGTTGCGCGCTGCCATAACTGATCGAGGCCGCCAGGAACACCACCCACCAGTCGCGGATGCGCGCCTTGAACAACAGCGCGAAGGCGGCAGCCGCGACCAGCAGCGATACCACCTGCATCCCGATTGGTTGCAGGTAACTCGGTGTCGGCATCGGCAACCAACCGAGCGCGCTGGCGAGCTTGGATCCGACCAGCGCGCCGAAGGCGAGTTTCAGCAGCACGGCGATGGCACCGGCGAAGCGCGCGGTGCCTGACACCAGATGCTGCGACGCGACCTCCGCCGCGGCGGTGGTCAGCGTCAGCCCGGGCAGCAGCACGATAAGCCCCGCGGTCAGCACCAATGGCGAGACAGGCGCCAGCCTTGCGGCAATCCAGGCGGACAGCAAAGCCACGAGGAACGCCGCCAGCGCCTCGAAGGTGGCCGCCAGTCGCGGCATCGACGGCGTCAGCTGCGCCAGCACGCCCAACATCAGACCCATCGCCGCGGCGCTGCCGATGTCGGCTGGACTACCCTTGAGCAATCCGGCCACACCGGCCGAGGCGAACAAATAACCGAAACAGGTCTCCAGCCACTGGCGCCTCGCGGGATCGGGCTGGGCCGCCTGCTCCAGTGCCAGCATGCCGTCGGCGGCGCTGAGTTTTCCGGCGACCACGCGCTCGGCGATATCATCGAAGCGCCACAGGCGGCGCAGGTGGATCTCGCCGGGCTCCAGGCGGAGCACGCGGGTCATCGTCTGTTCGTCGTTGGCGACCCCCAATGGCCGCACCGTGGCAATGATCGCCGTCGGGCTCGACCAGATGTGGGTGTCGAGTCCAAGCTTGCGGCTCACCGCATTGATCACATCTTCCAGACGTGGCGCCGTCGAGCCGCCCTGGTGCAGGCGGCGCGCCAGTTCGATGACGAAATCGCATTGGGCGCAGTAATCGCTCATCCGGCAATGATGCGCGAGTCCTGCCCGCGGCACGCGGCGCAACGGCGTAGCCTCTCAGACCCGATTCAGGACAGCAGCGTGCACATCGGCCTCGGCGAAATGCTCTCGATAGGATCAGCAGCCTGCTGGGCGCTTGGCGTGGTGTTCTACAAGCAGCTCGGCGACCGACTGCCGCCGGTTGCGTTGAACCTGTTGAAGAACGCCATCGTCGTCGCATTGATGATCCCGACCGTACTGTTCGTGCACGGTCCTGCGCTGCCGCAGTTCGAAGGCTGGACCCTGGCGCTGACACTGTTGTCCGGCATTCTCGGCATCGCTGTTGCCGACACCCTCTACTTCAAGGCGTTGAACACGCTGGGCGCCGGCCGCATCGGTGTGCTCGGCAATCTGTTCAGCCCGTTCGTGATCCTGCTGTCGTTCCTGTTTCTCGGCGAACGCCTGACGCTGCTTCAATTCAGTGGCTTCTTGCTGGTCATGTTCGGCGTCGTGATGGTCAACCAGCGGCGTTTCGACGAACCGCTGCCGGCGGCGCAATTGCGTCGAGGATTGCTGATCGGAGTCGCCGCCATTGGCCTGAACGCGGCAGGGATCGTCATGATCAAGCCGGTACTGGAGCGCGAGCCGTTTTTCTGGGTGGCGCTGCTGCGTCTGGTCGCGGCGCTGCTGCCGATGCTGTGGCTGGTTCGCGTATTGCCGGCGCACCATCGCGTCCCGCCGCTGCGCAACATTCCCTGGCGCCTGTTGATCGCGGCCGCGGTGTTCGGGCAATTCGTCGCCATGTTGCTGTGGCTCGGCGGCTACAAATACACCAGCGCGTCGATCGCCTCGGTGCTCAACGAGACCGCGTCGATCTTCATCCTGCTGTTCGCCTGGCTGCTGCTCAAGGAACCACTGGGACGGCGCAAGCTGGTCGGCGTGGCGTTCACCTTTTGCGGGGTGGGGGTGATGTTGATGTAGCGGGAAAAAGGGAAAAGGAAAAAGGAAAAGGGTAGGAGCCGGAGCAAAGGCCGCTCTTGCTGTCACCCTTTTCCTTTTTCCTTTTCCCTTTTTCCCGCTCTTACGCCTCCTCCACCTCCAGCAACTGCTCGCGCGCACCGGTCACGCGAACTTTGCTGCCGACGGCCAGGTCACTGCCGACCACGGTCCACAGCGCGTCGCCGACCTTGATCTTGCCGCGACCATTCTCGATCGCCTGATCGAGGGTGAACACGCGGCCGATCATCTGCTCGACACGCTTGTTCAGCAGCGGCTGGTCGACCTGCGGCGCCGGCCGCCGTTTGCGCCAGGCGCGGTAGCCCACCAGTGCGCCAACCGACAGCAGTGCAAAGGCGATGATCTGCACCTGCCAGGGCAACATCGGCAGCAGCCACACGGCGACACCGACCACCAGCGCGGCGATGCCGAACCACAACAGAAAGGCGCCGGGCGCAAACACCTCCAGCAACAACAGCGCCAGTCCGGCGATGAACCACTCGGTCGGCGTGATCGTCTGCCACCAGGGTGCCATCAGGGCTGCCCTCCCGGCTGCTTGGCGGCGACCGCCCTGGCGATCTCGGCGATGCCGGCGATCGAACCGACCACGCTGGTCAGCTCGACCGGCAGGATCAGGGTCTTCTGGTTCGGGCTGGTGGCAAGCGCCTGCAGCGCCTTGATGTAGTTGTTGGCGACGAAATAGTTGATCGCCTGCACATCGCCCTTGGCGATCGCCTGGCTGACCATCATGGTCGCCTTGGCTTCCGCTTCGGCAAGTCGCTCGCGCGCCTCGGCGTCGCGGAACGCAGCCTCACGCCGGCCTTCCGCTTCGAGCACTGCGCCCTGCTTCTCGCCCTCGGCCCGCAGAATCTCGCTCTGCCGGCTGCCTTCGGCTTCCAGGATCGCTGCGCGCTTTTCGCGCTCGGCCTTCATCTGCCGCGCCATCGAGTCGACCAGATCGCGTGGCGGCTGGATGTCGCGCAGTTCGATGCGATTGACCTTGACACCCCACGGATGGGTCGCTTCGTCGACCACCCGCAGCAGCTTGGCGTTGATCTCGTCGCGCTTGGACAGGCTTTCGTCGAGGTCCATCGAACCGATGGCCGTACGGATGTTGGTCATCACCAGCGCAATCGTCGCCTGTTCCAGGTTGGACACCTCGTAGGCACTCTTGGCGGCGTCCAGTACCTGGTAGAAGACCACGCCGTCGACCTTGACCACGGCATTGTCCTTGGTGATGACGTCCTGCGACGGCACGTCGAGCACCTGTTCCATCATGTTGACCTTGCGCCCGACCGCATCGATCAGGGGCACCAGCAGGCCAATGCCCGGTTCCATCGTGTGCGTGTACTTGCCAAAGCGCTCGACCGTCCAGGCGAAGCCCTGCGGCACGAAGCGGATCGAGCGGAAGATGACGACGGCGACGAAGCCGAGAAACACCAGAATCAGGATGTTTTCCACGGATGCACTCCGGTTGCGGGCTTTGGGCAAGTCTAGGGCCGGGCGGGCCGTAAGTGGTGAGTGGTGAGTGGCGCTTGGCCGGTGTTGGTTGTTGGTGAAAGCGGGACAGCGAAATTTGTGGCGCCTTTTGCCTTCGCCCGTTCCAACACCAGCGGCAAGCACCGACTCCCAGCCGCCTATCACTTCCGGCCTGCCCATGCACACTAGCCAAGGCACTCAGATTGGCTTCACAATCGGCGTGCCCCGATCCAAACCAGACACAGGAGATTCACCATGCGCAATCGCGTACTGACGGCCGCCCTGCTCGCGGCGCTTTCAGCTCCAGCTTTCGCCCAGGATGCGGCGGAAGAGGAGTCGGGCCCGTTTTCGTTCAACGTTGGCGTCTTCAGCGACTATGCCTTCCGTGGCGTGTCGCAGACCAACGAAGGACCAGCCCTGCAAGGTGGCGTCGACTTCACCCACGACAGCGGCTTCCACGCCGGCATCTGGGCGTCGAACGTCGATTTCGTCGAAAACGACGGCGCCAACTACGAAGTGGACTATTACATCGGTTGGGCGCATGACTTTTCCGACACCATCAGCTTCGACGCCACTGCGCTGTACTATTCCTATATCGACCAGAGCGCCTACGAGTATCTCGAGTTCATCTTCGACCTCGGCGTTGGCGACTACCTGGGCTTCCAGCTCGCCTATTCCGACGACGCCTTCGCCTCTGGTGAAACCGGCATCTATTACCAGGTTTCCGGCAGCTATCCATTGCCGTGGTGGGAGCTGACCATGAACGGCTCGGTTGGCCACTACGACCTGGACGATGTGCTGGGCGATTCCTACCAGGACGTCAACGTCGGTCTTTCCAAGCCGCTCGGGCCGGTGACCATCGCCCTCAACTATTACCATGCTTCCGACGACATCGACTGGGGCGACAATGGCGGCGCGCGCACCGTGTTCAGCGCGGTGTGGGAATTCTGAGCAAGGTCTGAACGAGTCGATCCTGGACTCGTCAGCCGGCGCCGATTCCGGCACAGGTCCGGACGCGGCTCACGCGTAATCCAACGACGGGGGCTTCGGCCCCCGTCGGCGGCTGCCGATACAGCCGCTTCGCATCCAACGCGCGATACTGCACGGATGCCCGAGACCCATTGCAGCGGTACGACCCATCACGTCCAGTTGGCCGGCAGCGCCAAGTCTTTCGACGTGCTTCCCGACGAGACCATTCTGGCGGCCGCACGCCGAGCCGGCCTCGCGCTTCCCTACAGCTGCCTTTCCGGCAACTGCGGCAGTTGCAAGGGCAGCTTGATCGAGGGCAGCGTCGATTACCCGTACAACCCGCCGACCGCGCTCAGCCAGGGTGAGCGCGATGCCGGCCAGGCGCTGTTGTGCCAGGCCGTTCCGGTGAGCGACCTGATGCTCGCCATTCGTGAGGTGGATGCGATTGCCGGTATCCCGATCCGCCAGCTGGCGGTCAAGGTCGTCGCCAGAAACCGGTTATGCGACGATGTCATGGAGCTCAAATTGTTGCCGGCTCGCCGTGAGGCCTTCAATTACCTGCCGGGCCAGTATCTCGACATCCTGTTGCCGGAGGGCAAACGCCGCGCGTTCTCGATCGCCAACGCGCCGCACCAGGGCCCCACCCTCGATCTGCATATCCGCCGCGTGGCTGGCGGCGGTTTCACCGAGTTCGTGTTCGACGAACTTCGCCTTGGCCAGGTCCTCAGAATCGAAGCCCCGCTGGGTACCTTCGTACCGCGCGAGGGTGGCGATCGCCCGATCATCCTGATGGCCGGAGGTACCGGATTTGCGCCGATCAAGGCCATCGTCGAACATCTGATCGAACGCCATACCCACCGCGCTCTGCACATCTACTGGGGCGCCAGGCACGTCAGCGACCTCTACCTCGACGCGCTATGCCAGCAGTGGCAGGCCGACCATGCCAACCTGCGCTACACCCCTGTGCTCAGCGAGGCAAGCAAGCTGGAGCGGAACCAATTTCGCTCCGGTCCGGTCCACGAGGCGGTGCTCAAGGATTTCCCCGATCTGGCGCGATTCGACATCTACATGAGCGGACCGCCGCCGATGATCGAGGCCGGTCGCCGCGCTTTTGCTGCCGCTAACCTGCCGGAGGATCGGCTGTATTACGATTCCTTCGATTACGCACCGGACGTACTCGCCGCGCTGATCCGTGGGCGCAGTGCGAAGGGCAGAGATTAATCAATGGCGAGCAGAACCTGCTGCTTGCGAGGCCTGAGGAAGCTTCAAGCGCAATCGATTGCCGCGAACGATCCAACAAGCCGCATGTAACTCCACTTACCAGTCACCACTCACCGAGCGAACTCCCATGCGCCCCGCCCACCTCATCCTGATCGCAATGCTTGGCTTGGCTTCAACCGACGCAAGCGCGCTGCGCTGCGGCAACAGCCTGGTCACCGAGGGCATGAGTCGACATGAGGTGCGCAAGCGTTGCGGCAATCCGGACGACAGCCAGGTGCGTTTCGAAACCTTCTACCGGCGGACCGCGCAGCACGAGGCGGTGGCCTACGAGATCGAGATCGAGGAGTGGATCTACGACTTCGGTCGCAACAGCTTTGACCGGCGGCTGATCTTCATCAACGGCCGCCTCTACAAGGAAGAGATCGCCGACTGAGCGGAACAGCGCTGTCGGTTGTGGGTGTTAACCAACACCCACAACTCCCGCTGTTCAGTCCGCCGCAGCGCCCAACTGTTCGATCGGCGTCTTCGCGTTCTCGTGGACCACGCGCAGCTCGCGTTGCGGGAACGGCACATCGATGCCGGCAGCCGACAACGCTTCCTTCAGCTTGCGCAGCAGCGTCGCGCGCGCCTCCAGGTAGTCGTTGGTTGCCACCCACGGCCGGATGGCAAGGTCGACGCTGCTTTCGGCGAGCTTGTCGACCAGCAATTGCGGCGCCGGGTCCTTGAGCACACGCGGTTCGGCGTCGAGCACGCCTCGGACGATGTCGAAAGCGCGCCCGACGTCGTCGCGATAAGCAATGCCGATGATCAGATCGATACGCCGCGTCGCGCGCGCGGTGTAGTTCAGGATCGGTTCGTTGGCGACGCGGTTGTTCGGCAGGATCAGTTCGCAGTTGTCCGGAGTCAGCAGCACGGTATGCATCAGACGCAGGCTTTCGACCTTGCCGGTCAGCCCGACGATGCTGACCAGGTCGCCGGCGCGGAACGGCTTCAGCAACAACAACATCACGCCTGCAGCAAGGTTCGACAACGAATCGCGCAGCGCCAGCGCAACCGCCAGTCCGGCGGCGCCGAGCGCCGCCAGCAGTGAAGTCATCGGTACGCCCGCCTGATCCAGCGCGCCGACGACGACCACCACCACCAATGCGCCGGAAGCGAGGTTGCGCAGAAAATCGCGCAACATCGGATCGACGTTCATGCGTGTCAGCACGCGCGTCAACACGCGCACGGCGACACGCGCCAGCCACAGGCCGAGCAGCAAGACCAGCAGCGCGAGCGCCAGTCGCAACGCCCAGCCGGCCGCGTAACTTGCCCACGGCAACTCGCCCAGGCGTTCGATCAGACTGTGCATGCTTTCCCTTGCGCCGGATTCAGCTGCAGCGATGGTTGTAGATGGCGCGCAGGCGCTGGCCCTCGCGCGTCAATCGCGAGCTGTCGCCACTGGCGCGCGCCTTCTGCGCGTCGATGTGGGCGATCTGCGCCTGGTAGTACTGGCAACTGTCGGAGCGTGTCGCCGGTGCGCACTGATCCTGTGCCCAGGCTTTGCCGGGTGGCGCTGCCGGCGCACCCGGAAACGCGCCGGCGACGACCTTGACGTCGTCGATGTCGACCAACGTACGCCGCGGACGGGCGTCGCCGGTGTAGTAATGGCTGCCATCCGGGCGTACGCATTTGAACGACGGTCGTGGCGCGCGGCCGGTGGGCGTGGGACGCGCCGGCGTGCTCGGCGTGCTTCCGGGGGCGCCTGGAGCCACCTTCGGCGCCGGCGTCTGACGCGCTTGAGCGGCTGTGGTTGGCGTCCGCAGTACGCCGATCTGCCGCCCCGGGCAGGGCGCATCCTGGTAACTGGTCACGCCGCCAGCCTGGCGGCATTTGTAGATGGTGGCAGCCGCTACCGGGCTGGCCAGCACAAGCATCATCACCAGGATTAGCGTTCGCATCATGGTGAAAGTCTAGCCTGCATTGCTTCCATCCGTGTTCGACCGTCGCTGACCGGGCCTGTGTTTGCTGCCATCGCGTCGGCCCGGACGCGGTGCCGACGACTGGCATCAGCGCATTTGCGCCCCATCGCGCAAACATCCTGTAATTTAGCCATGGACCCACCGGATCGGTGGCGAGTTCCCGGCAGCAACTGCAATCCGAGCGCGAAGAGCTGAACGCCGATGTCCGCCGTCGACCCTGATCTGCCGAGCATTCCTGGTTATGCCGTCGAAGCGGCACTCGGCTCGGGCGGCATGGCCACGGTCTATCGTGGCCGGCAACTCGCCCTGGACCGGCCGGTGGCGATCAAGGTGCTGCGCGCTTTCGGGCGCGATGCCGAAGAACTCTTCCGACGCTTCGAGCAGGAGGCGAAACTGATCGCCGCCCTCGATCATCCGCACATCGTGGCGATCTACGAGGTCACCCGCACGACGACCGGCGATGCCTGTTACGTCATGCCGCTATTCGCCCACGGGGATCTCGACGCGCGCGCCAAGCCGATGGCAGAGTCTGAGATCAAGTCGATTCTGCGCGCGGTGCTCGACGCCCTCGGTTTCGCCCATGCCAAGGGCGTGGTGCATCGCGACGTCAAGCCGGCCAACGTGCTGTTCGATGCTCGCGGGAAGCCGCTGCTGGCCGATTTCGGCGTTGCCTTGAACATCGCGACCGCAGAGCGCCTGACTTCGCACGGGCGCACCGTGGGCAGTTCACAGACGATGAGCCCGGAGCAGGCGCGCGGCGAGGCTGTCGACGGCCGCAGCGACCTCTACAGCGTCGGCTGTCTGGCCTACGAGTTGCTGCTCGGCTATCCACCGTTTGGCAACGACGAGTTCCTGGTAGTAGCGCTGCGCCACCAGCAGGACCCGGTGCCGCGTTTGCCGGCGCGGCTGGCGCACTGGCAGGCCTTCTTCGACCGCGCTTTGGCCAAACGCCCGGATGATCGTTACCCCAGCGCTGCCCAGATGGCCGCGGCGCTGGATCAGATCGGCGCCGTGGCGCCAGCGCCGCGTTTTCCAGCCTCGCGCCGCTGGCCCCTGGTTGCACTGGTGCCGGTGGCCCTGGCGATGGTCCTGCTGGCGGGGTGGTGGCAAGACGACACGTCGCCTCCGCCGGCGACGACAGAGCACGGTCAGCAAGACGGCGGCGCACTCGATGCGGTGAGCGAGGCGATCACGCAGAGCCGATGGTTCGATGGCAACGCCAGCAGTGCCGACAGCTTGCTGGCGCCGCTGTTCGCCGCCGAGCCGGTCGATGCTGCGGCCATCGACCTACGCGATCTGCTGCTCGATCGCGCCAGCGCCGATCTGCTTGCTGCAGACGACGCCAAGCTGCAGCTGAGCCTGCCGTTGTGGCAGCGCTTCGTGCTGTCCGCCGGAGCGGTCGACCTGCCGCCGGTCCGCAGCGTCAATGCGGCGCTGGAGGCACGCTGGCGACCGGCGCTGGAACGCGCGCGCCATCAGCGCGATCGCGGCGAGGCCAGCGCCGAGTTGAAACTGGCCCTGGCCTTGCCCGGTCCGTCGAGCGAGTTTGCCGAGTTGATCGACCTCATCGCGCGCTTTCCGGCCAGCGGCGAACCGTTTCGCGATGGCGACGGGCCGGAACTCCTGTTGATCCCCGGCGGACGCCTGCCGGGGTTCAGTGCACCGTTCGCCGTGACCCGTTTCGAGATCACGCGCAGCGAATACGCAAAGTTTGCCGACGCCAGCGGTCGCCGCGCCGCGGTCTGTCGCGATGGTGGCAGCGCCCGCAGTTGGCTGGCTCCGGGATTCGACCAGAGCGCCGCCGACCCGGTGGTCTGCGTCAGTCACGCCGATGTCGTCGCCTACGCCGCATGGCTGTCGCAACGCAGCGGTCGCCGCTATCGATTACCCACCGTGAGCGAATGGATGGCGCTGAGCAATTCGGCGGGCGTCGATTCCTGCGGCAATCTGCGCGGCGAAAGCGACCAATGCCAGGACCGCTACCCGCAGACCAGCCCGGCCGGCCGATTCGCCGCTGCGCCGGACATGCCGGCCGACCTGATCGGCAATGTGCGCGAGTGGACAACGACCTGCAACTACGAGAAAGCCGGCGTCGCCAAGCGGGTGGGCACCTTTTTACTGAACGTGCCGCGGCGCAAGGAGAATGAAGTGGCGAACCCCAAGGACATCTGCGTCGGGCGCCACGTGGTCGGCAGCGGATGGCGCGACAGCCAGCCGCAGCGCACGGCAACGGTGGAGAGCGAAACCAGTGCCGCGGTCGATCGCGGCTTTCGCCTGGTCCGCGAGATTCGTTGACGTCGCCGTCACGGTCGCACAGGCTTGGCGTACCCGAGCTTCCGACGCGTTGCCCCATGACGACTCCTGAAAACCTGCGACCGCTGGAATCCGAGATCACCGTAGATCTGGTCGATCGCGTGACTTACGACGGCTATCTGCGCCTCGACCTGCTGCTTGCGGCGCAACAGCCGCTGTCGGCGCCGGTTCATCACGACGAAATGCTGTTCATCATCCAGCACCAGACCAGCGAACTGTGGATGAAACTGGTCATTCACGAGCTGGAAGCTGCAATCGCAAGATTGCGCGTCGATGACCTGGGCCCGTGCCTGAAGATCCTGGCACGCGTCAAGCACATCCAGAAGCAGTTGTTTGAACAATGGGCGGTACTGGAAACGCTGACGCCGTCCGAATACATCCAGTTTCGCCATGTGCTCGGCCCGGCCAGCGGCTTTCAGTCGATCCAGTACCGGATCATCGAATTCCTGCTTGGCAACAAGAATGCCGATATGTTGCCGGTATTCGATTACGCGCCAGCGCAGCGTGAGCGACTGCGAGCGGTGCTCGAATCTCCCAGTCTTTACGACGAGTTCCTGCGTCACCTCGCGCGCGTTGGACACGAGATTCCAGCGCAGTGCCTCGAGCGCGACGTCGCGCTGCCGCACCGGCGCGAGCCCGGCCTTATTCCGGTGCTCAAGCGGATCTACGAATGTCCGGACCAGTTCTGGGGTGAATATCACTTGTGCGAACAACTGGTGGACGTCGAAGAGAGCTTCCAGCTATGGCGATTTCGCCACATGAAGACCGTCGAACGCGTCATTGGCTATAAGCGGGGAACCGGCGGCAGCTCGGGCGTGGCTTTCCTCAAACGTGCGCTCGAACTCACTTTTTTCCCCGAATTGCTGGAGGTACGCAGCGTACTCGGGACCTGAAAGTGCGACTTCACCCACGATTTGCGTCACGGATTGCAAAATGTCCTTTCCATTTTCTTCTTCACGTTGCAAAATCCGGCCCGCTAATACCCCTGCAAATACTGATAGTGAGGTGAACCATGGCAATTGACTTGAGTGGCTTGAGTGTTTCTGATCTGGAACAGTTGATCAGCGACGCCAAGGTGCGCATCGACGTCGTCAAGAAGGCGCAATACGCGGAACTGCGCAAGACGCTGGAAGCGCAGGCGCGCAGCGCTGGCTTCGATATTTACGAGCTGTTTGCTTCCGGACGCAATCGCGCCCCGGCCACCGGCGAAAAGAAGGCCGTCGCTCCGAAATATCGCGACCCGGCGGATGCCTCGCGGACCTGGACCGGTCGTGGCAAGCAGCCGCTTTGGGTTCGTGATGCATTGGCGGCCGGCAAGAGCCTCGAGCAGTTGGCGATCTGATCGTCGACCTTCTGGCTGCAGCGAAAAGGCCCGCGCATGCGGGCTTTTTCGTTTCCGGCCCCCGACCATGACCTAAGGCACCGTGTGACTTTCTGCCCATGGTGCGTGCGCCGGATCGGCGCAACCTGCGTCGCCTCTGACCGGCGCTTCGCCACAGGAATGCCCCGTGCTGCAAATTCGAGAACTCAGCAAGAC
This sequence comes from uncultured Rhodanobacteraceae bacterium, assembly GCA_937928755.1. Taxonomy (GTDB): domain Bacteria; phylum Pseudomonadota; class Gammaproteobacteria; order Xanthomonadales; family SZUA-5; genus JADKFD01. The sequence goes on from CALEZI010000169.1 coordinate 11,766, forward strand.
CTATCCAAACGGCGTGCAGGCGCTGAAAAAGGTGACTCTGGATATTCCCAAAGGCATGTTCGGGTTGCTTGGTCCGAATGGCGCAGGGAAATCCTCGCTGATGCGCACGCTGGCCACCTTGCAGGAGGCCGACAGCGGCAGCGTAACCTTTGAAGCCGTCGACGTGCTGCGGGACAAGGAGCAGGTGCGGCGCATGCTCGGATATCTGCCGCAGGATTTTGGCGTTTATCCCAAAGTCAGCGCCGAAGATCTGCTGGATCATTTTGCAGTGCTGAAAGGCTACCCTGATCGTCGGCAGCGCCGCGAGGTGGTCGAGGGCCTGCTGCGTCAGGTCAATCTGTGGGAAATGCGCAAGCGCAAGCTGGGCACCTTTTCCGGGGGCATGCGCCAGCGCTTCGGAATTGCCCAGGCGCTGATCGGCAACCCGAAGCTGGTTATCGTGGACGAGCCAACCGCGGGACTGGATCCGGAGGAACGCAATCGTTTTCTCAATCTGCTGGCCGAAATCGGCGAGCAGGTGGTGGTGATCCTGTCCACCCACATCGTCGAGGACGTCACCGATTTGTGTTCGCGCATGGCGATCATCGCCAAGGGCGAGGTATTGCTGACCGGCGAACCGCTCAAGGCCATCGACGCGCTGAAATCGCGGGTCTGGCGCAAGGTCGTCGCCAAGGACACGCTGGCGCGTTACCAGAGTGAGTTCAACGTGCTCTCCACGCGCCTGGTCGGCGGCCGCCCGGTGATTCACGTCTACAGCGAGGCGCAGCCGGAACCCGGTTTCGAGCTGATCGAGCCGGATCTGGAGGATGTGTATTTCCAGCGGTTGAGGGCGCACGCGAGGGCGGCGTAGAGCGGGAAAGGCTGGAAGGCTGGAAAGGCGGGGCTGGGGACTGGGGGCTGGGGCGCGCTTTTGAGACGGTATGGCATTCGAC
>CALEZI010000170.1 GCA_937928755.1 uncultured Rhodanobacteraceae bacterium
TTCACGACTGCTTCAAGACGGTTTTCCGGTTATGGTCGCGTTCTCCTTCACGCCTGCCGACGCCATGACCGAGACCGCAGCCCCGCGCAAGACCGCCGTCGACCGTTTTCTCAACCATGTCGAGCGCGTCGGCAACGCGCTGCCCGATCCCACCACCTTGTTCGCGTTGATGGCACTCGCTGTCATCGGGTTGTCGGCGGTGGTGGCGATGTTCGACATCGTCGCGACCCATCCCAAGACCGGCGCCGAAGTGCGCGTGGTCAGCCTGATGACCGTCGAGGGCATGCATCGAATCATGACCGGGCTGGTGACCAACTTCACCAACTTCGCGCCGCTCGGCACCGTGCTGGTGGCCTTGATCGGCATCGGCGTTGCCGAGGTCAGCGGCTTCATCGGAGCGCTGATGCGACTTCTGGTGCTCAACGCACCGCGTGTACTGCTGACGCCGATCGTGGTGTTCTGCGGCGTGCTCAGCAACGCCGCCAGCGAGGTCGGCTACGTGCTGCTGGTGCCGCTGGCGGGCCTGATCTTCCTCGCCGCCGGGCGCCATCCGGTGGTCGGCGTGGCGGCAGCCTTCGCCGGCGTCTCCGGCGGCTACAGCGCCAATCTGGTGCTCGGCACCATCGACCCGCTGCTTTCCGGCCTGACCCAGGAAGCCGCGCGCATCGTCGACCCGACCTACCTGGTGTCGCCGATGGCCAATTACTATTTCATGTTCGTCTCGACCTTCCTGATCACCGCGCTCGGCTGGTGGGTGACCGAACGCATCGTCGCGCCGCGCTTTCCCGAATATGCCGGCGAGCGCACCGAGCAGGACCAGGTGCAACCGCTGTCGCCGTTGGAAAAACGCGGCTTGAAGTGGGCCGGCGCGGTGACCGTGCTGCTGACCGCCCTGGTGGTCTGGGGCCTGGTTCCGGAGAACGGCTTCCTGCGCAAGATCGGCGCTACCGGCGCCGATTCCGTGCTGCAGTCGCCATTCCTGGTCGGCATCGTCGCCTTCATTTTCATCGCCGGCGTGGCGCTGGGCATCGCCTACGGCGCCGCCGCCGGCACCATCAAGAACGATCGCGACATCGTGCGCGGCATGAGCCAGCAGATGAGCACGCTCGGCGGCTACATGGTGCTGGTGTTCTTCGCCGCGCAGTTCGTCGCCTTCTTCAACTGGACCAACCTCGGTCTGATCGTCGCCATCGAAGGCGCGGCCGTGCTCGGCGCGATGGGATTGCACCAGATTCCGTTGATGCTCGCCTTCATTCTGCTGTGCGCGACGATCAACCTGGCGATGGGCTCCGCCAGCGCCAAGTGGGCGCTGATGGCGCCGGTATTCGTGCCGATGTTCATGCTGCTCGGCTATCCGCCGGAGATCACCCAGAACGCCTACCGCATCGGCGATTCGGTCACCAACATCATCTCGCCGATGATGAGTTACTTCGCGCTGATCATCGCCTTCCTGCAGCGCTACATTCCCAACGCCGGCATCGGCACGCTGGTATCGACCATGCTGCCCTACTCGATCGTGTTCCTGATCGGCTGGTGCATCTTGTTCGTGATCTGGATCACCCTCGGCATCCCGGTGGGGCCGGGCGCGCCGGTGAGTTTGCCGGTGGGTTGAAGCGAGGGGCACGGGGGCGAAGACCAGTCGCGCGCAGCGCGAGCTGATGCACCGCATCGGCAGGTCCGAACGCCCGACGGCTGTGCCGGCGGGCCGGATCAGGATAAGGCTCGCACGAAGCGGGCTTTGGTGGGTCCAGACTTGTCTGGACGCTCCTTGCTTTCAGCTGGCAAAAGCGTCCAGACAAATCTGGACCCACCAGATCAAGGGCGCTTGGCGCTGGTAAACCGGCGCGAGCGGTACCGATCGCCCAAGCCGCACCGATCGCCCAGCACTGCCGTGGCATCATCCCGTGCTCCGTGTCCCGTGCCCCATCCATGCTGATCCTCGGCATCTCCGCCTACTTCCACGACAGCGCCGCCGCCTTGCTGCGCGACGGCCGGATCGTGGCTGCGGCCCAGGAGGAACGCTTCAGCCGGGTCAAGCACGACGCGCGCTTTCCCAGCCACGCCGTGCGTTATTGCCTGCGCGAGGCCGGCGTGACGCTGGCCGATATCGACCACGTCGTGTTCTTCGAAAAGCCGTTCCTGAAGTTCGAGCGGCTGCTGGAGACCTATCTCGCCTTTGCACCGCGCGGCTTCAGAAGCTTCGCCACGGCGATGCCGATCTGGCTGCGCGACAAGCTGTTCCAGAAGAAGCTGATCGCCGATGAACTCGCGGCAATTGCCGCGGACCCCGCTGCTGGTGGGTCCAGACTTCGTCCGGACGCTTTGGCTTCGGCTGCTGGCTTTGGTGGGTCCGGACTTCGTCCGGACGCTTTGGCTGCGGCTGCTGGCTCTGGTGGGTCCGGACTTCGTCCGGACGCTTTGGCTTCGGCTGGTAGGAGAGCGTCCGGACAAAGTCCGGACCCACAAGAGCAAAACCCACAAGCGCAAAACCCAAAAGATCGGAGCCCACAAGAGCAGCGCTTCGTCCTGAAAAATCCGCTCGCCTTTTCCGAACACCACTTGAGCCACGCCGCCAGCGCCTTCTATCCCTCGCCCTACGAGCGCGCGCTGGTTCTGACCATGGATGGCGTCGGCGAGTGGGCGACCACCACGGCGGCGATCGGCGACGGCAATCGCCTCGACATTATCCGCGAGATCCACTTCCCGCATTCGCTGGGGCTGCTGTATTCGGCGTTCACCACCTACTGCGGCTTTCGCGTCAATTCCGGCGAGTACAAGCTGATGGGGCTCGCGCCCTATGGCGAACCGAAGTACGTCGACCTGATCCGCGAGCACCTGGTCGACATCAAGGACGACGGCAGCTTTCGCCTGAATCTCGATTACTTCGACTACTGCACCGGCCTGAGCATGACCAACGCGCGCTTCCACGCGCTGTTCGGCGGGCCGCCGCGCGCCGCCGAGGCGCCGATCGAGCCGCGCCATCTGGATCTTGCCGCGTCGATCCAGAAGGTCACGGAAGAGATCGTGATGAAGCTGGCGACCTCGCTGCAGCGGCAGACCGGCGAACGTAACCTGTGCCTGGCGGGCGGCGTGGCGCTGAATTGCGTCGCCAATGGCAAGTTGCTGCGCGAAGCTGGCTTTGATGGCATCTGGATCCAGCCCGCCGCGGGCGACGCTGGCGGCGCGCTCGGCGCAGCCCTGGCGTTTTGGCATCGCGCGCAGGGACAGCCGCGCACGCCGGTCGAGACTGCTGGCGACGGCATGTCCGGCGCCTTTCTGGGACCCCAGTTCGACGACGATATCGTCGCGCAGACGCTCGACGGCTTCGGTGCCGTCTACCGGCGCCTCTCCGACGACGAACTGATCGCCACCGCCGCGCGCGACCTCGCCGACGGCCAGGCGATGGGCTGGTTCCAGGGCCGCGCCGAATACGGCCCGCGCGCCCTCGGCAATCGCTCGATCCTGGCGGATCCGCGTCGCGCCGACACCCAGTCGGTGCTCAACCTCAAGGTCAAGTTCCGCGAATCGTTCCGCCCGTTCGCGCCGTCGGTGCTCGCCGAGCGCACGCGCGAGTGCTTCGATCTCGACGCCGAGAGCCCGTACATGCTGATCGTCGCGCCGGTGGCCGAGCATTGCAGGCTGCCGGTCGACGCATCCGCGACGGGACTCGATCGCCTGAAGCAGATCCGCTCGACGATTCCATCGGTCACCCACGTCGACTACTCGGCGCGCGTGCAGACCGTGCACGCCGACAGCAACCCGCGATTCCACGCGCTGCTCAGCTCGTTCCACGAATTGACCGGTTGCCCGACGCTGGTCAACACCAGCTTCAACGTGCGCGGCGAACCGGTGGTGGGCTCACCCGAGGACGCGTTCCGCTGTTTCATGGGCACGCATCTGGATCGGCTGGCGATCGGCAACTGCTACCTGGTCAAGTCCGAGCAACCCGCCGCGCTGGCGCGCGAGTACGCGCATCTTTTGCCCGCGGATTGAAACGATGGGGTCGAGGTAGGAGCGACGTGTACGTCGCGACCGCCGCGTCGATGGTCGCAACGTACACGTCGCTCCTACAATCAACCAGAACCGTGAGCCGGAAAAAGCCCCCGTCGCCCGGGTCGGTCGATAAGCCGGGTTCTGTCGTGAACGGTCATTCCTCTGGGACCCGCGTCACCGCTGGCCTCAAGCAGCCTACCCGGGGAAGACGCGGGCCGCGCCATGCTCCCCCTATTCGGCCTTGCTGCAGGTGGGGTTTGCCGTGCCGTCGCGTGTTGCCACCGACGCGGTGCGCTCTTGCCGCACCGTTTCACCCTTGCCCGCACTCGCCTTGCGACGAGCCGCTGGCGGTCTGTTCTCTGTTGCACTTTCCGTGGGCTCTCGCCCCCCAGGCGTTACCTGGCACCTTGCCCTTTGCAGCCCGGACTTTCCTCGATGCAGCGCCCTTGCGGGCCCGCACCGCGACCGTTTGACCTACGCCCGACGACGGGGAGCGGAAGTGTAGCGGTTGTTGGTTGTTGGTTGTTGGTTGTTGGTTGTTGGTTGTTGGTTGTTGGTTGTTGGTAGCAAGTGAGCTGGGTGTTGGCGTTGGTGCCTTTGGTGGGTCCAGACTTGTCTGGACCCACAAGGCGACGCTCCTACGGTTTGCCCGGCTGCTGCAGCGGGTCAAACAGACCAACGACGTCGCCGGCACGAATGCGTCGCAGCAATTCGGCGCGATGCGCCTGGATCAGTTCTCGCTCGCGGGCGCCGTGCCAGGCGTCGAACAACATCGTCTCGTAGTCCGGATAGCCGCAGTAGCCGCGCAGCGCGCAGTTGCGCCGCAACGCGTCGCTGTCGCCGCCGCACGATGCGCCGAGGTCGCAGCCGAGCAGCGAAAACAGGGTTACGGCGCCGTAACCGGCATATGGACCGAGCAGGTCTGCGCGCGCCACCAGGCTGTTGTTGAGCACACGACCGACATCGCCGAGCAGGTCCGGACGACCAGCGAGCAGCGCTTGCTCCAGCAACTGCCGCATCGCGATCGCCTGTGAGCCGTCGATTTCAATAGCCCCAGTCATGGCGGCGAGGGCACGCAGGCGGTCCTGGAGGTCGGACGACTGGCGTGCGCGCTCGATCAATTGCGCTTTCAGCGCTTTCGCGCGGTCGCTGTCGGGTACCAGCGCCCACTCGCCGCAGCGCTCGATGGCCCACGCCCGCGCCTCGATGTAGGTCTTGCGCTCGAGCGCCCTGGCCTCGTCGCCCAGCCATTGCCACTGCTGTTCGAAGTGCCTGGTGGGATCGGATCCGGTCAGTTCTCCGCACCATTGCAGCATGCGCAGTGCTTCACCTGGCGCAACCTCGGTCTGCAGCAGGGGATCGCCGGTGTCGACCGTCGACGCGGCAGCGATCGTGGTCGCGTCGACGCGGGTTGAAGTGCTGACTGCTGGCGCCGAGGCCGTTGTCCGCGCTGCGGCGGGACTCACCGCATTAGTCGCAGCTGCCTTGGGGGCTGGCGCGTCGGGCGTCGCCTTAGCGAACGTTGTCGGCAGACGGCTTGCCATCCACCAGCCGGCGAGCACCAGCACAGCAACCAGGACCAGCAGACCCACGCGACGACGTCGCATCGCTCACGGTCCCGGCGGCGGAATGTCGAAGGTCGCAGCGAGGTCGCCACGTTGCAGCATGTCGAGCAGCACCCGCCGCTGACCCTGGACGATCTGCCACTGGCGCGGTGGCAACAGCCGCAGCAAGTCCTCGTCGTAGCTGCCTTCAAAGCAATAGTTCATGCTGAGACACGCGCGGCGCTGCAGCGCGCCACCCGCCGCGCAGTCGTAGCCGAGATCGCACGCGGCGAGAACCCAGGCCTCACCCGAGAAGCGACTGCGATCGGCAAAGGTCATGGCCAGATCAATCAACGTTTGCGGGTTGCCTGGATCGAGGTGTGCCACGGCCAGGGTCTGCTGCGCACGCCACGTTTCGAGCGGCGGCGGCCAAGTCTGCTCTCGCTGGGCATTGAGCAGTTGGCCGTAGGGATCGCCACTGGCGGCCCACAGGGCTAACGCTTCGTACACTGCGGTCTGGAATTGCAGCATCGCGCGCTTTTCGTCCATCTTGGGGAACAGCAGCTGGCATTCCCCCGTCAGGCTGCCCATCAGTTCTGCCCGCAGCGCCTCTTGGGGGAGGTCAAGGAGTGCCCTCAAATGCATGACGTAGGTGGGCGGCTTTGGGCCAAACTGTGCCTCGTAAGCGAGGTTGGCACACTCCATCACCGCCTCGGCCCAGTCGCGCGCGGCCTTGCGATCGCCTGTGCGAGCGCGGCGTTCGAGGGCAGCGAGGCGCGAACCAGACTTTTGCGATGGCTCGGATTCCGCAGACGGCTGCGCGTCGGCGCTGGCGGCGTCAGCGATTGCGGGTGCTGTCGGCGCGGAGGCGGGCGACGTCGCGTGTTCGGGCGTCTGCGCCGGCGCTGTCGATGAGTCAACGTCGATCTGCGGCGGCAACGTCGCGCTCGAATCCACTGCGCGCGGGGAGTGTGTGGTTCCAGCGCCTGCCACCAACCCCTGATCGATCGCGACCCATGCGAGTGCCGCGACCGCGACGATGGCGAGGAGCGTCAGTCGGTTGCGCATGTCAAGGCGTCAATGATCAGTGGACGAGGGAGTGTAAGTGAACGTCGATACCGAAATCTCGCTTGCGTGCGCATGTGGCTGAGCGGAAGTTGGGGAGCGGGTTGAACCGGTGACTTTGTTGCCAAAAGATCGCGGGATGAACCCGCTCCCACAAAAGGCGACGAGTCGCGACCCGACTCCCGACTCCCGATGCCCGAAATCCAACACCAACACCGACACCCGCCTCTCACACTCCCATCAGCACATGCTCGCGCTCGACCTGGTCGAGGCGGATGCGGTTGACGAACAGCGAGAACGACAGATACCCGGCGAGGCCGTTCTTGCGGTGCATCCACGGCGGCAGGTACATCGGCGGATCGATGAAGCCCTCCTGCACGTAGGGTTCCAGTTCGACCACGTCCTGCAGCGTCATCTTGCCGGCAAACAAATGCTGCGCCAGTTCCAGCTTGCCCGAGCGCAGCGCCCAGCGGAAGAAGGTGTGCACGCTGAGCAGGCCGTGCAGGTAGACGGTGTCCTTGGTGAACGCCGAGCCGCCGGTGGTCGGCGCGCCGCGGAATACGCGCATTGCCGAGGTGAAGCTCTCGGTCTCGGTCTGGCCCTGCTCCAGGAAAAAGCTGAATACCTCGATGAAATTGGCGCCGCGCAGCGCCATGTCGATGGCGAGGATGCGCAGCGAGATGCGCTTCATGCGCATGATGTCGATCGAGCCGGTGACCAGTTCGGAAAACACCGCCAGGCCTTCCTGGGTCGCCGTGATGCGCGGCGAATTCAGCCCCAGGCTGCCGAGGTTGGTCTGCGCCCGCCCGTTCAGCGAGGTCAGCGAGTGCACGAAGGCTTCGTGTTCGAGCAGTTGCGACAAATCGTACTCGGAGAAACAGGTGCCTGCGCGCAGACGGATGCGGGTCGGGCCGGCGGCGGCTTTGGCCACCAGCTCCGGATCGACCTCGACGCGCACCTTGTGGTTGAAGAACACCGCGTCGAGCTTGCTTTCGAGTTCCTCCTTGAGGATCTCGGCGCTCAGGCAGTATTCGACCTCGCCGAGCTTGTCGTTGCCGAGCACATCGTCGGCGGCGCTGATGAAGTGTTGCGCGGCTTCGAGGTTGTTGACCGCCGAACCGGCGATGCGATCGCCGGGTCGGCCGTAAAGGTGCATCGAATACTCGGTCATCTCGCGTGAACCGAGATGATCGAGCAGCAGCGTGGCGACTTGCCAGGAGTGCGCAGTGCGCTGCAGATAGTTGCCGATCGGGTGCGCGGCGTCGCATTGGTGGGCGATGTTCTTCAGCGCAAGACGGCGTTCGGCGTAGTTGAACTTCTTGTATTCGATCTGCGGCAATTCGTGTTTGCCGGCGCGCCAGTCGGCCAGGAATCGATCCTGCACACGCTTGGGCCAGCTGAGCGTGCTCAACATCTTGATGTCTCTGACCAGAGACACCAGCTCCGCGTCGAGTTCGCGATAGCGCCTCAGTTCCTCATCCATCGTCGCCTGCCGCTCCGCTGAAGGGTGGCGACATCATCGCGCAAGTGCGGGGCATTTGACGTCACGCAAATTACGCTGGCCGCAGGCCGCTAAGCTGAGCGCCTTTTCACGGCAGGAGAGCGGCGATGCGCATCTGGCAGGAACTGTTTGGCAGCACCGAGGGGCAATTCGCGATCGGCGTGATCGGCTTCATGCTGGTGATGGGCGGGTGGATGCTGGTGATGGCGCTGAAGAAGTCGCGCGGGAAGGGTTGACGCTTCGACCGGCTCAGGACGAACGGGACATATCCAGATTCCGTTCGTGGTGAGCCTGTCGAACCACGAGCGCCCCGCGACAGGCTCAGGGCGAACAGCTCAAAACGCCAAGCGCACGCCCACCGACAGCGTCTGCGGCTTGCCCGGGCGCACGCCCGACGGCCGCCGTGACCCGACGTAGTCCTCGTCGAGCAGGTTGTCGACCTTGGCAAACAGCTCGGCGCCGTCGTTGAGTTTCCAGTTGCCGACCAGATCGAGGATCCAGTGCGCGTCGGTGCTGTTGGCCGGATCCAGTCCGCCGCTGCCGGCGCGCGTGCGCATGTCGTCGACGTAGGCGGCGCTGAGGAAGGTGCTCCAGCGATCGGCCTGAAGGCCGGCTTCGAAGAACCAAAGATTTTCCGGCAGGTAAGGCAGTTCGTCGCCAGCGTTGACGTTGCCCCATTCCTCGAAGGCGCTGCGGAAGCTCGACTGAAACTCGCCTTGAGTCCAGGTGTAGTTGGCACGCAGCGGCATGCTGATGCCGCTCGACCCGAGTTCGGCGATCTGGTAACTGAGTTCGGCCTCGACGCCGTAGACCTCGACTTCGCCGCCGCTGAACTGGTCGCCGATGGTGCACTCGCCGCCGGTCGATGCGGTGCAGGTACCGACCAGGTTGTCGTAGTCGTTGAGGAAGCCGATCAGTTCGGCGTTCCAGCCGCCGTCGGCGAAGCGCAAACCGGCCTCGAAGTTGACGCTCTCCTCGGCGTCGACGGTGGTGCCTGGCGCCGGCGGTGAATATCCGCGGTGCACGCCGGCCAGCAGTTGCCAACGGTCGTCGACATCGTAGGTGGCGCCCAGACCCGGGATGAAGGCCGACACATCGCGGCGGGCGACCAGGGTCGGCGGTTGGCTGCGCCCGGTCGGCGTGCGCTGCCAGTCGGTGCGCGTGAGTTCGATGCGCTCGTAACGGACGCCGGGCAGCCATTGCCAGTTGCCGATGCGGATCTGATCCTGCAGGTAGGCACTCCAGGCTTGCGCTTCGACCAGCTGGTTGGTGTGCGTGCCGGGCGCGTTGTCGGTAGTGCGCAGCAAGCTGCCGTCGCGCATGGCGTAGCGGTCTTCGTCCTGGAAGCGATCTTCGCTGTCCTCGTGGTAACGCAGACCGAACTCGATCTGATGCGCACTGGCGCCCCAGTCGTGGCTTAGCGCGAGCAGACCCTGAACGCCCTCGGAACTGTAGGCGCGGTTGTTGTTGCGCAGGCGGAAGGCATTGTTGGGGCTGTCGGCGCCGCGGATCCAGGCCATTTCGTTGGCGAAACGCGTCGGGTCGGCGAGGATGGTACCCAGCGACTGGCCGTTGACGTTCTCCAGCTTGAACCAGTTGCGAGAGAAGTCGTTGTTGTAGATCACCGTGGTCAGGTCGACCTTCTCGCTGAACTGGATGTAGTGGCTGAGTTGCTGTTGCTCATGATCGGTCGTGATGTTGTCGAGGTGCGAGCTGCGGTAACGTCGGTTCGGGTCGGCCGCGAAATCGGCATCGGTCAGGCCGAGATAGGTCTCGTTGGAATCCTGATCGGTGGCGCCGAACTTGAGTTCGATTTCCTGGTAATAAGCGGCATCAGCGGCGCTGTTCCAGCGCAGCTTGGCCAGATGGTCCTGCAGATCGTGGCCGGCATCGCCGCCGCCATCGATGCGCTTGAATCCATGGGTGTACTGCTGCACGGTCTCGACCAGAAAGCCGAACTGCTCGCCGGAGCCGCCGGCCCAACCATGCGCATTCCAGGTGGAGTCCTCGGCGGCGATCAATGACAGCCGGCCGGAAATCTGCTCGGTCGGAATCGGGGTGGACACCAGGTTGATCGCGCCGCCCGTGGTGCGCGGACCGGAGCGGATCGCCGCCGAGCCCTTGCGCACTTCGATCGCGGTCATGCGCTCGACCGTCGGGAAGTAATAAGCCGCCGGCGCCGCGTAGGCCGCCGGGGCGATCAGCACGCCGTCTTCCATCACCGCGATGCGATTGTTGCGGTCGGTGCCGGAGCCGCGGATACCGATGTTCGGGCGCAGTCCATAGCCCTCCTCCTCGATCAGGTACAGCCCCGGCACGCGCCGCAGCGCGCGGTTGACGTCGTTGGCGGCATAACGCTGCAGTTCGACTTGGTCGACGTAGTCCGCCGACCCGGGAATCTCTGCCGCACGCTCGGCGCTGCCGATCACGGTCATGCGATCAAGGCGCTGGGCGGCAGCGGGATCGGGGACCGGCTCTGCGTATGCGACAGGAGCCAACAGCGCCAGCAGCGTGGCCTGGGGGAGTTTGCGCATCGGGATCATCATGGCCTCACATGCAAGTATCAACAGGTATGCTAACGAGAATGATTCGCATACACAATGAGAATACCAACGAATTCAATGCGGGCCTTGACGAAGGTCAATGGGTCGACTGCGTGCGAGCTTGACGGGTAGTGGAAGCCAATCGTGGGCCGAGCCACTCTCACAGAACACCCTATAAACGTTTGATTGTAGAGCATTTATTTGTAGGTCACGTTGCCTGCGCAGCGGGCTACGTGACAATGGACAGCGTCACGTAGCCTGCTGCGCAGGCAACGTGACCTACTTCCGTGAGTTCTTTGCGCGAATACGCGCACCGACAGGGGCGACCGGGATTCTCACCGAACATGCTGTAACAGATTGAATTGTTGACATTTTCCTGTGAAGACTGACGACCCTGTGATTGGGGGCGCAAAGGACGCAAAAACAGCAGATGCCAGCGGCGATTCATGCAAGTCCTGGCTGTTGATCTCCTTTGCGTCCTTTGCGTCCCTTAGCGTCCTTTGCGTCCAGAAAAACAGTCCGCATTCTTGCGACACCCAATGTTCGATGCGCGAATAAGCGCACCGACAGGGGCGACCAGCACGCTCTCCAAACATGCCCTAAGTGACTGAAAGAAGACAATTTGTCCGCAAAGTACGCAAAGAAGAGCAAAGCCAGCAGGTGATTCGGCAGAGGGAATTCTGACCTCTGCACAAACACCGCCTCCCACCGGGTCGCCGGAAAGCGCCCCGGAGCGTGCTCTGCCCGCGATGGTTCTTACGCCGGCATCGGCGCCGGCTGCGGTTTTTTCAGCGCCTCGATGGCCTCGCTGATGCCCGCAAGCGTCAGCGGGAACATGCGCTCGCCGAAGCTGCGCTTGATGTGCTGGATGGTCGGCGTGTAGTTCCAGTACTCGCGCTCGGCGGGATTCAGCCAGACCGTCCGCGGCCAGGTGGCGAGCACGCGTTGCAGCCAGATCAGACCGGATTCTTCGTTCCAGCCTTCGATGGAACCACCCGGTTCCAGTAATTCCAGCGGACTCATGCTGGCGTCGCCGACGAAGATCACGCGGTAGTCCGCCGGGTACTTGTGCAACACCTCGCGCGTCGGCGTGGTTTCCTGCCAGCGGCGCCGGTTGTCCTTCCACACGCGGTCGTACAGGCAGTTGTGGAAGTAGAAGTGCTCGAAATGCTTGAACTCGGCCTTGGCCGCCGAGAACAGTTCCTCGCAGACGCGGATGTGCTCGTCCATCGAGCCGCCGATGTCGATGAACAGCAAGAGCTTGATCGCGTTGTGGCGCTCTGGGCGCATCTTGAGGTCGAGCCAGCCGGCGTTTTTCGCGGTGGCATCGATGGTGCCATTGAGATCGAGTTCCTCGGCCGCGCCCTCGCGCGCGAACTTGCGCAAGCGGCGCAACGCCACCTGGAAATTGCGCCGCCCGAGTTCGACCTCGTCGTCGAGGTTGCGGTACTCGCGCTTTTCCCAGACCTTGGCGGCCTTGCCCTGCTGTGAGCGACCGCCGATACGCACGCCCTCAGGGTGGAATCCGCCATGCCCGAACGGCGAAGTGCCGCCGGTGCCGATCCAGCGATTGCCGCCGCTGTGGCGTTCCTTCTGCTCATCCATGCGCTTGCGCAGCTCGTCCATCAGCTTTTCCAGCGAGCCGAAGGCTTCCAGTTTCGCTTTCTCCTCGTCGCTCAGCTCGCGCGCGAAAGCCTCGCGCAACCAATCGGCCGGGATCTCCCTGAGCCACTCCGGCACGTTCTCGGCGATGCCTTCGAAAAAGGCCTGGAAGGCGCGATCGTAACGATCGTAGAGCCCTTCATCCTTGACCAGCGCGGCACGCGCCAGCGCGTGGAAGTCCTCGATGGAGAGTTGCGCGTGACCCTGCTTGAGGGCTTCGAGCAGGACCAGGAACTCGCCAAGCCCGATCTTCAGGCCGAAGGCACGCAGGGTGAGGAGAAAGCGGATGAGCATGGGGGAATGATGGCATGGGGCATGGGGCACGGACACTGATACGCCACGCTCAACCCTCAGCGCCGCCAACCGCTGCGCCGCATCGCCAACCACATCCCATCCGGCACGATCTTGAGCCTCGACCTCGAAACGGGCTGCTCTGCTTTCCTTTCGCACTGGCCGCAAGCCAGACCGCGTCGGCTTCAACACCGCAGGCGTTGAGCCGCACTACTCGCACTCGCCTGCTGCGGTCCCAGGTTCGCCTGCACCTTGAGCGCCAAACCATCGATCCCGAGGCGATAGTCCACCGGCTCCGCACACACCCAAAACGGCAGCAACGGGGTCATGGCACGTAAGGATGAAACGGCAGCAGACCACCCGCCAACTCGCGAACCAATCGCGTTCGCCAGGCCATGAACGTCGAATACGGAATCCCTGCGCCAGGCAAAACGCCCTCGCGCTCAAACCACTTCGTCGCCACCACCAAACTCGAGTAAACCACATGCTCGCACCCAACCGCTGACGCTCCATCCGCCGCTCCGCTTGGCTCAGATGCGGTCAGAATCCCAGCCGCAAGGGCGAGGGTCTAGATGCGCTGGGTCGGACGGATACGACCGGTACGCTGGAAACCGCCGGCGGTGCGTCGACATTGATCGTGTCGGTGTCGATCAACGCCCCGCCGGAGCCGGTTTTGCCCTGGTCGACCTATTCTTCACATCCTGGATCAAGGCTTGAACCGCAGTGAGCGCAAGCGATGCAGTTCAACGCAACG
>CALEZI010000171.1 GCA_937928755.1 uncultured Rhodanobacteraceae bacterium
CGAATCGCCAAGAGCGTCCAGACAAGTCTGGACCCACCAGAGCCGAGCGAGCTTCTCCTGCGCTCCCCTCGAATCGCCAAAAGCGTCCAGACAAGTCTGGACCCACCAGAGTCAGCGCGCTTCTCCCGTGCGCCGTGCCCCGCGCTGTCGCCAACATTCACCAGGCGTTACCCGCGGTCACCCACTTTCCTGCGATCATGCGCGATGAGCGAATTCTCGAACTTGGGATTGACCCCCGCGCTGCTGCAGGGCCTGGAAGTCTCCGGCTACCAGCAGATGACGCCGATCCAGGCGCAGAGCCTGCCGTCCTTGCTGGCGGGCAGGGATCTGGTCGCGCAGGCGCCCACCGGCAGCGGCAAGACCGTCGCCTTTGGCCTCGGTTTGCTGCAGCGCATCGATGTGGGCGAGATCCGCGTTCAGGCGCTGGTGTTGTGCCCGACCCGCGAACTGGCGGATCAGGTCGGCAAGCAGATTCGCCGGCTGGCGATGGCCACTCCCAATCTCAAGCTGTCGATCTTCTGCGGCGGCATCGCGCTGCGCCCGCAACTGGCGTCGCTGGTGCATGAGCCGCATGTGGTGGTCGGTACGCCCGGACGCATCCAGGAACTGCTGCGCAAGGGAGCGCTGAACCTCGGCGAAGTGCGCACGCTGGTGCTCGACGAGGCCGACCGCATGCTCGACATGGGCTTCGCCGAAGCGGTCGCCGAAATCGTCGGCAAGACCCCCGAATCTCGGCAAAGCATGCTGTTCTCGGCAACCTTTCCCGAGGACATTCGCGAGATGATCAAGAACTCGTTGCGCGATCCGGTCGAGGTCACGGTCGGTGGCAGCAGCGAGGAACCGGCGATCGAACAGCACTTTTATCAGGTCGATCTCGCCGGCAAACCGATGCTGCTGGCGAACCTGCTGGCCGAGCGCCGCCCGGAGTCGTGCGTGGTGTTCTGCAATACGCGGCGCGACAGCGATGACGTCGCCAAGGCGCTGGCCAGTCTTGGTTTTGCGGCACTGGCGCTGCATGGCGACATGGAACAGCGCGATCGCGACGAAGTGCTGGTGCGTTTCGGCAACCGCAGTTGCAGCGTGCTGGTGGGAACCGATGTCGCGGCGCGTGGGCTCGACATCGCCGAACTCGCCTGCGTGGTCAATTACGAACTGCCGCCCGATCCGAACGACTACGTCCATCGCATCGGCCGCACCGGACGAGCGGGCCGCAGTGGGCTGGCGTTGAGTCTGGTGACACCGCGCGAACTGCCGCGTGCTCTGGCGATCGAAACCGCGCAGGCGCGACCGCTGAAGTGGACCAAATC
Source organism: uncultured Rhodanobacteraceae bacterium (assembly GCA_937928755.1). GTDB lineage: Bacteria > Pseudomonadota > Gammaproteobacteria > Xanthomonadales > SZUA-5 > JADKFD01. Next base: position 1,308 of record CALEZI010000171.1, read on the forward strand.
CACGGCAACCAGCCTGCGCGCTCCGAGCCCGCCGCCGCCGAAAATGGTCACTCTGCGAGTCGACGGGGGGCGCAGCGACAAACTGCGTCCAGGCGATCTGGTGGGTGCGCTGACCGGCGATGCCGGGCTCACCGTCGACGTCATTGGCAAGATCGACGTCTTCGCCACGCGCTCCTACGTTGCGATCGACCGGCGCCACGCCGGCAAGGCGGTCGAACGCCTGAACGCCTGCAAGATCAAGGGGCGCAATTTCCGCGTGCGCCGGATCTGAGTCGGGCTTCTGTAGTGCCGAGCTTGCTCGGCAAAAGTTGCGCGCCTTTGTAGTGCCAAGCTTGCTCGGCAGAAGTTGCGCGCCTTTGTAGTGCCGAGCTTGCTCGGCAGAAGTTTCTCGGCGCTCGCTCTGCCGAGCTTGCTCGGCAGAGCTTGCCCTCACTCCACCGACGACGTCAGCAACTTCTGCAACTCGGTCAGCGGCTTCTCGACGGCCTGCGGTTGTTCCGCCAGCGACAGGGCCGAGGTGTCGATCGCGGCCGGTTTGGGCTTGTGCTGCGGGACGATCGGTTCGTCGGCACTGCCCAGGGTGATGCCGGACAGATCGAATTCCGGCGCCGACACCTGGCGCTTCTCCGCCAGCACGACGCCGGGCTGCGCCAACGAAAGTGTCGATGTGTCGATCTCGGCTTTGGTGCGCTCTTGCGGTGGCAGCAGTTGCACGCCGGGTTCGGCCAGGGTCAGTCCCGAAGCGAACTCGGCAGCCGCTGCCACCGGCGCTGCTTCGGTGACCGGCTCCTGCGCACGCGGCGCATTGGCCGGCTCCGGCACCGGGACGATCTCCCGCGTGTTGGCCATTGGTGTTGGCGCCACCGGTTGCGCCACTGACTCGCCCATCACGGCCACCATGATGCCTGCCTGGCGCAGGGCTTCCTGGTAACGACTTGCCGCCTCCTTGCCAAGGCCGGTCTTCAGCACCGTCTTTGGTGCGTCCAGCATCGCGTCGACGCGCGCCGGATCGATCTTGAACAGGCGGCTCAAGTTGGCTCGCACCTGCTCGCGGTCGAAACCGCCGAGAATCTTGCCTCGAAACACGATCTGGTATGTCGGTTCGCTCATGGCTGGCGCGCGCTGACCGTTGGTGGGTGAAGTTTATCGCGGAATGCCGGGCAGGGCGCCATCGGGGCATTGTCGGCGCGACCTGGCGTCGCGAGCTTTCGGTGCCAAGATTCGCGGGACAATCCAACTCTCAGAGAACATCCACCACACCATTGATTGCTGAGCATTTTTGTAGGTCACGTTGCCTGCGCAGCAGGCTACGTGACAACGGGCAGCGTCACGTAGCCTGCTGCGCAGGCAACGTGACCTACTTCCGTGTGTTCTTTGCGCGAACAAGCGCACCGCCAGGGGCGACCAGTACTCTTGCCAAACATAACGCAAGTATCTGAAATAAAAGCCTTTTCCGCAAAGGACGCAAAGGACGCAAAGGAGAGCAAACCCAGCAAGTGGTTCGGCAGGGGGAAATCGACTTCGCACAAACCCCGCTTACTGCTCTCTTTGCGTTCTTTGCGTCCTTTGCGGACAAACAGCACTCCGCTCGATTACCGCCAGTTTGATACGCGAACAAGCGCCGACAGGGGCGACCAAAACCCTCACAGAAGCGGGATCTCAATACCCCGCCGCGTGCCCATCCTTGCGCGATTCCGATGCGCCCGTATAGACGCCCGTTTCCGGATCGCGCCGGATCGCCTGGTAGCCGCCATACGGACCATCGGCGTATTCGATCCGGTGGCCCTTGCGCATCAGTGCGCGAATCGATTCGTACGGAAATCCGGTTTCCAGGTTGACCACGCCGCCATCGTTCATCGGCAGGTTCTGCCCGGCCGGCTCGGTCGAACCATCGTGATGGATGCGCGGCGCGTCGCCGGCTTCCTGCAGGTTCATGCCGAAGTCGATCAGGTTGATGACGATCTGCGCATGGCCCTGTGGCTGCATGGCTCCGCCCATCAGGCCGAAACTGATCCACGGTTTGCCGTCTTTGGTGATGAACGCCGGGATGATCGTGTGGAACGGACGTTTGCCCGGCGCGAAGCTGTTCGGGTGGCCTTCCTTGAGTACGAACTGCTCGCCACGATCCTGGAAGATGAAACCCAGTCCGGGCGGCGTCATGCCCGAGCCCATGCCGCGGAAATTCGACTGGATCAGCGAGACCATCATGCCGTCCCTGTCGGCGGTGGTCAGGTAGATGGTGTCGCCCTCCTGCAACGCTGGATGACCGGCCTCGACCGTGCGCGCAGCCTTGCCCATGTCGATCAGCGCCCGGCGTTTTTGTGCGTAGGGCTTTGAAATCAGCTCGGCCACCGGCGCCTTGGCATAGGTTGGATCGGCATAGAAGCGCGCGCGATCCTCGAACGCCAGCTTCTTCGCCTCGATGAAGAGGTGCAGGTGCTCGATGCTGCCAAAACCGTATTTCTTGAGGTCGTAGCCTTCGAGGATGTTCAAGATCTGCAGCGCGGCGATGCCCTGGCCGTTCGGCGGCAGTTCCCAGACATCCACCCCGCGGTAGTTGGTCGACACCGGATCCACCCATTCGCCCTGATGCGCGGCCAGGTCTTCCTTGCGCAGGAATCCCTTCTGCTCGCGGAAGTAGGCGTCGATGGTGTCGGCGATCCTGCCCTTGTAGAAGGCATCACGACCGCCGTCGGCGATCTGCTGCAGGGTGTTGGCCAGATGCGGGTTCTTCCAGATCTGCCCGCTCTGCGGCGCCTTGCCATCGAGGGTGAATTGCTCGGTGAAGCCGGGAAACTGGCTCAGGCGCGGCACCGAACGATTCCAGTAGTAGGCGACGATCGGCGCCACTGGATGGCCCTCGCGGGCGTAGCGGATGGTCGGCGCCAGCACTGCCTTCATCGGCAATTTGCCGAAGCGGCCGTGCAGCGCAAACCAGCCATCGACGGTGCCCGGCACGGTAACCGGCAGTGGGCCATGCGACGGCACGGACTCGAAACCATTGTCCTTGAACCACTTCAGGCTAAGTGCCTTGGGCGAGCGCCCGGAGCCGTTGTAGCCATGCAGTTTGGCGGTCTTCGGATCCCAGACGATGGCGAACAGGTCGCCGCCGATCCCGTTGCCGGTCGGCTCCATCAGACCCAGCGCTGCATTCGCGGCAATTGCCGCGTCGACCGCACTGCCGCCGGCCTTGAGCACATCCAGCGCAATCTGCGTCGCCAGCGGATGGCTGGTCGCCGCCATGCCCTGGGTGGCGTGCACTTCAGAACGGGTCGCGAAGGAACGGTCGATCAGCCGATCGGCAGCCATGGCCGGGACTCCAGCTAGTAGTGCGGCGTAGATCAGTAAAGCGCGCATGCAGAGGTGCCTGTTTCACTGGAAATCGCGGAAGTGCCATGAACGCTGTCATTGCGAGCGCAGCGAAGAAATCCAGTGACACTGCTTGGTTTGTGACTGCGAAACTGCAGCAGAGGGTCGCTGGATTGCTTCGGCGCTGCGCTCCTCGCAATGACGGATCAAAGGCTCGCACGTGGGTTCATGGATCCTCGCCGGTCATTCGCGCTTCAACCAGCGCAGATCATGGGTGCCGTAGCGGCTCTGTTCGAGTGCCTTGGTCAGCGTCGGCAGGATCTCAGCCAGCGTGTGTTCGAAACGATAAGGCGGATTCAGGATCGCCATGCCGCAGCCATTCAGGCGCAATGCGCTGTTCGGTTGGTGCAGGCACAGTTCGGCAACCAGAATGTTGGCATGCGGCAGCCCGGTCAGGCGGCGATAGAAGATCTCTGCGTCCTGCCGCAGCTTGATCGGAAACCATACCGCGTAAATTCCCGTCGGCCAGCGCTGATGGGCATCGAGCAGGCCAGCGAGGATCGCGTCGAATTCATCGAGTTGCGCCTCGTAGGGCGGATCGATCAGCACCAGGCCGCGCTTCTCTCTGGGCGGCAGCAGCGCGCGCAATGCCTCGTAGCCATCGCGCTGGTGACAGGCAACGCGTGCATCGGACGCAAACTCGGTTTTCAGTCGGCGCGCTTCGTCGGGTTGCAGTTCGCAGGCCAGGATGCGGTCGTTTTCGCGCATCAACGAGGCGGCGATCAGCGGCGAACCCGGATAGGCATGCAGCGTGCTTCCAAGGCCGACATTCAACGAACGCACCACATTGAGATAGATGTGCAGCAGCGACGGCAGATGGCTGAGCACCAGCAGCGGCGAAATGCCGCTGGCAAACTCGCGGGTCTTTTCGGCTTCCACCGACGTCAGCGAATAACGCGCGCTGCCGGCGTGGGTGTCGAGGTAGCAGAAAGGTTTCTGCTTCAGCTTCAGTACCTCGATCAGGCCGACCAGCACCACGTGCTTGAGCACATCGGCGAAGTTGCCCGCGTGGTAGGCGTGGCGATAGTTCACGGTGGCAGTTTGCTCCTGGGCAAGCGGCGAATAGAACGCGTTTGCGGACAACTCGTCAACGGGTCAGTATCGATCCCGATTCAACAGCGATGCGGAAGCATGATTCATAGAGCGCGGGCGATCTTCTACGTTTCCGATGGCACCGGTATCACCGCCGAGACCATTGGCCACAGTGTACTGACCCAGTTCGACGGCATTCCGTTCCAGACCTTGCGCTTGCCTTTCGTGGACAATGAGGCCAAGGCGCGCGCCGCAGCCGGCGAGATCCGCCGCATCGGCGACGAAACCGGATTCCGCCCCGTCGTGATCAACACCGTGATCGACAGCCATCTGTCGGCACTGATCGCCGAGAGCGGCGCACTGATGCTGGATGTGTTCGCGCCGTTCATTCCGCCGCTGGAGCAGGAACTCGGCATGCCGCGCACGCCCAGGGTCGGCAAGGCGCACGGTGGCGCCGATTCGGCCGAATACGAGGCGCGCATGAATGCGACCAATTACGCGCTTACCCACGACGATGGCGTGCAGGCCAACTTCAGCGATGCCGAAGTCATCCTGATGGGCGTGTCGCGCTCCGGCAAGACGCCGACCTGCCTGTACATGGCGCTGCACTACGGCGTGCGTGCGGCCAACTATCCCCTGTTGCCCGAGGACCTGGAGAACGGCGAACTGCCGCCCAAGCTGCGCATCCACCGTGCGCGCATCTACGGACTGACCATCGATCCGCGCCGACTGGCGCAGATTCGCGAACAGCGTCGCGCCGGCAGCCGTTATGCCTCGATCGACCAGTGCCGCTGGGAAGTCGAAGAATCCGAGCGCCTGTTCCGCCGCGAAGGCATCCCGACCATGCACTCCACGCACATGAGCATCGAGGAAATCGCCAGCAAGGTGATGCAGTCGCTGGGGATACACCGGCAGTTGTACTGAGGCGGGGTTGACGATCACAGTGACGCATGGCGGCACGCATGCGCTGAACTGAGGCACCCTCTGTGAAACTTGTCCGCCCGGTTGATGCGCTAGTCCGCGAATGAAATGATCGGCGCCACGACGCGGCTTTGTTGCAGCGCGCGTCAGGGGTCGACAATGCCCGGGATCAGGGGCAGGGCACACCCTCCAACCCGTCCATTCCGCGAACATAGTTGTAAGTGGCGGTGGCGCCGGCAAGGTCGGTCCATTGGAAACGCATCGACGTGCACGACGGAAACTGCACATTGACGCTGCCCCACGCCGTGACGGTGACCTGACTGGGATCGAATGCGGCGCCGAACTGACCGCCGCTGGTAAGGTACATCGGTACGTCGACGACGGTGGCACCCGGGCTCATGTCCAGGCTGCCGACCATCCAGCGCTGCTGGCCCTGGAAATAGGTGTACCAGGTCAGGAACAGCACTCGCCGAGTGCCAGCCGTGCCGATCTCTACCAGAACGCCCTCGCCATTGCGAGCGGGGGAGAAGTAGCTGCCGCTGTGCTTTCCGGTAATCGTCGCATTGCTGCTGCCACCGCTGTAGAGCGCTGGATCGTAGGCAGGAATGGAAACGCTGGCGTCCGGTCCGAAATCGCTCTCGAAGACCAGCGTGAAGGCGGCATCGTCGTCGAAGTTGAATCCACTGTCGAACTCATGCAAGACGAACGAAGTGGTCGCCGCAAGATTGCCGCAGAAGCTGGTGCCGACGCCGTCGTTCGGGTTGACGTCGAGGAAGATGTCGTCGGTGCGCAGCCCACCAATGCTGATCTCGACCTCCGATCCGCAGACGAAGGGCGTGCCCTGCAGGGGCTGCAAGGTCAGGATCAGCTGGGCGTCGTTGCCCGCACAAGGCTTGCGCCATGCCGTGCCGCGCACACGCGCCGCAGCTCCGGTCTGTGCTTCGAAGGTCCAACTCGGTCCGCTCGGCGTGGTCGTGATCGGCGCCGGGACGCAATCGCGGGTGATTTCCTTGAGGCCGGCTGGCGCCGCCGCCATGCGCATCTGCGTCTGCGCCGACTCCAGCTGGCGTCGCGCCTGTGATTGCAACTCGTTGGCCGAACTCGCACCGGCCCACAGCAGCGCGAGCAAGCTGGCGGCAAGAGTCAGGTTGCGACGTGGGATACTCATGGATTGATCCTGGCAAAAAGACCGACAGGCACAGGTCGGCACGCGTTGCCATCTTGAGTTCTGGATGCCGCCTGGAGTTTGCGCTGGATCAAAGCCGCCACCGGTTCGGTTCTGTACCTGCCTGCTCGGGCTATCCGACGGCGGATGTCTCGCAGAAGCGAACGGCTTCGGTGCGGCGGCATGGACAGCGACCCCCGGCGGCAAGAGGGGGCAATCGTCACGACCGTTGAGTGGATCGCCATTGCTCGGTTATGATTGCGGGCTACCCAAGTCGCCGACGGGATGTTGGCGACGCGGGGAGAGGCTCGAGTGGAGAGATGTCCGAGCGGTTGAAGGAGCACGCCTGGAAAGTGTGTAAGCGGCTAAACCCCGCTTCGAGGGTTCGAATCCCTCTCTCTCCGCCACTTTCGTGCTTGTGTCATCGGCCGCTCCGGGCCGAGTCAGTTTCTGCGGCGGTCCTTGTCGGTCCCCCCGCGTCGTGAGGCCGTCAACCCCGCCAGGCCCGGAAGGGAGCAACGGTCGCGGTACGAGCGGGCGCCGGGGTGTGGCTGGCAAGGGCCGCCACCCTTATCGGTCGCAGATTCCAGGTACAGTGGGTTCGGACCTTGTCCGAACGCTTCCGCCGTGGTGTGCTTCGAAAACGGCGGCGCGGCAGGCGCGGCGCCCTCCCGCGAGCGTCGAAGTCGCCGGGTGTCGCTCGCCACTCGCTGCTCAAACTACTTACCACTCGCCAAAAAGCAAGCCATCATCCACGGTTCCACTTCTGGCATCGTTGGCCCCATGAGCTATCTCGTACTCGCGCGCAAATGGCGCCCGCGCCGGTTCGCGGAACTGGTCGGGCAGCAACATGTCGTGCGTGCGCTGGTCAATGGCATCGAGACTGGACGCCTGCACCATGCGTTCCTGTTCACCGGAACGCGCGGCGTCGGCAAGACCACCATCGCGCGCATCCTGGCCAAGGCGCTGAACTGCGAGACCGGTGTCACTGCCGAGCCGTGCGGCGTGTGCTCGGCTTGCAAGGATATCGATGCCGGTCGCTTCGTCGACCTGCTGGAGATCGATGCGGCCTCGCGCACCAAGGTCGACGACACCCGCGAATTGCTCGACAACGTCATTTATGCGCCCAGTCGAGGTCGCTACAAGGTGTACCTGATCGACGAAGTGCACATGCTGTCGACGCACAGCTTCAATGCGCTGTTGAAGACGCTGGAAGAACCGCCGCCACACGTGAAGTTCCTGTTGGCAACCACCGATCCGCAGAAGCTGCCGGTCACCGTGCTGTCGCGTTGCCTGCAGTTCAGCCTGAAGCGTCTGGAACGCGGCGAGATCGACGCGCAGATGCGCCATATCCTGGATGCCGAGCAGGTCAGCTACGAACTGCCGGCGCTGGCCGCACTGGCGCGCGCCGCGGACGGTAGCTTGCGCGATGCGCTCAGTCTGCTCGACCAGGCATTGGCATTCGGCAGCGGCAGCGTGCGCACCGAGGACGTGCTTTCGATGCTCGGCACCATCGACCGGCGCGCGCTGGCGACGCTCGGCGAGGCGCTGATGAGCGGCGATCGCGCCGCGTTGCGGGTCGAGATGAAGCGCATCGCCGAGCTCTCGGTCGACTATTCCGGGCTGCTCTCGGAATTGCTGGTGTTGTGGCACGACGTCGCAGCGCGCCAGGTGCTGGGCGATGGCATCGAGTCGGAACTGGTCGATGACGATGTGTTGTTGCGGCTTGCCGAAGGACTTTCTCCGGAAGACGTGCAGTTGTACTACCAGTTGACCTTGCTGGCGCGCCGCGATCTCGACCTGTCGCCGGACCATCGCACCGGTTTCGAGATGGCGATCCTGCGTCTGATCGCGTTCAAGACCGTCGGCGGGGAAGGCGACCTGTTGCCGCCGCCCCGGGCGATTGCCCGAGCGGCGCCGACGGACCGTGCTCCAGGCGAACGCACATCAGCCACTGCCGCCGCTCGCAACGCGCCCGCCGCGGTGGCGCCGGCGGGGCCAACAGCGACCCGCGAGCTCCCCGTCGCGGCCGCAACGGAGCAATCGACGGCGCGCGATGCGCAGGTCGCTGCGGCGCCGAGCATGACCATGGTCGCCCCTGAATCGGCGTTAGCCGCCGAGTGGTTCGAACTGATCGGACGCGCCGACTTGCGTGGGCCTTCGCGAGAGCTGGCAGCGCAGTTGAAGCCAATCGATGGATCGGGTGCGCGCTGGAAGCTGGCGCTGGCGCCGACACTCGACAGCCTGAACTCGCCATTCGCGCGGCGTGGGCTGGAAGAGGCGCTCAAGTCGGTGCTCGGCAGCGACAGTCAGTTGGAAATCGTGATGCGCGCGCAAGGCGGCGAAACGCTTGCCGAGCGCAGCGCACGAGCGCGCAGCGAGAGGATGGCGACTGCGGAACGAGAATTGATGGCAGATCCGGGATTGCAGGCGCTGACCCGCGAGTTCGGTGCGCGCGTCGTTCCCGGTTCGTTGCAGGTGGATTGAGGCTTATTGGAGGGCAATCATGCGTGGTGGATTGGGCAATATCCTGCAGCAGGCACAGCGGATGCAGGAAGAACTGCAAAAGCAGATGACGCAGGCGCAGAAGGAACTGGAAACTGCCGAAGTGGTGGGTTCGTCGGGTGGCGGCATGGTCAACATCACCATGAGCGGTCGCCACGAGGCGCGCCGGGTGCGTATCGACCCACAGTTGCTGAAGGACGATCCCGAGATGGTCGAAGATCTGCTGGCCGCGGCGATCAACGATGCAGTGAACAAGGTGGCTGAGCTGTCGAGCTCGCGCATGGCCAAGGTCACCGGCGGCATGAATCTGCCACCGGGCTTCAAGCTGCCGTTCTGAGGGTCCTCGCGTGTCCATGTACCTGAGGCCCAGGCGTTTGATGCGTCAATACGAAAGGCCCGCTTCGGTTCGAAGCTGCCCACGAGCCATGAACTTCGTCATTGCGAGGAGCGCAGCGACGAAGCATTCCAGTGGCGTTGCCCTTGCTCTCAAGCACGACAAAGCAAGGGCGCTGGATTGCTTCGCTACGCTCGCAATGACGAGGTCAGGGGTGGTTCGGGTTCGACCGGAAACAGGCCACTGGCAATGAGCCCTTTGCTCGACGAACTGGTGCAGGCCCTGCGCTGCCTGCCCGGCGTGGGTGCGAAGAGCGCTCAGCGCATGGCGTTCCACTTGCTCGAACGCGATCGCCACGGGGCCCGCAGGCTTGCGGAAAAGCTGGTCGCAGCCGCCGATCGCATCGGTCAGTGCAGCCGTTGCCGCACCTTCAGCGAGGAACCCGTGTGCGCCTTGTGCCGCGCGTCGGGGCGTGACGATGCCTTGCTGTGCGTGGTCGAGTCACCGGCCGACCTGTATGCGGTCGAGCAGGCCACCGGCTACCGGGGCCGTTATTTTGTGCTGCATGGGCGGTTGTCGCCGCTCGATGGACGCGGCCCAAAGGAACTCGGGCTCGATCAGTTGGCCGATCGGCTGGCCGAGGGCGAGGTGCGCGAGTTGATCGTCGCCACCAACCCGACCGTCGAAGGTGAAGCCACAGCGCACTACCTCGCCGAAATCGCCCGCGCCGCCAGCGTCGCCCCCACCCGCATCGCCCACGGCGTCCCGGTCGGCGGCGAACTCGAATACATCGATCGCTCGACGCTGGCGCATGCGTTTACGGGGAGGCTCAAGGTGTGACGAAGCGGAAAAAAGGAAAAAGGAAAAAGGAAAAGGGGACAGCATTCCCGCGCAAGCTCTGAGCCTTGGCGCCATGAAAGCGCAGATCCCCAGCCTTGCGCCATGCTGCTCTTCCTTTTTCCTTTTTCCTTTTTCCTTCTTCCTTTATCCGTTTCCCCAGGAGCGCGCGCATGACAACCCTCTTCAGCAAAATCATCAACCGCGAGATCCCGGCGCAGATCGTCTACGAGGACGATCAACTGCTGGGCTTCAAGGACATCAACGCTCAGGCACCGGTGCATGTGCTGTTCATCCCGAAGGAGCCGGTGGCGAGCGCCGACAAGCTGGAAGACCGGCACGCGGAACTGGTCGGTCGCCTGGTGCTGGCGGCCGCCCGCTACGCACGCGAGATCGGCATTGCCGAGAACGGCTACCGGCTGGTCATGAACACCAACGACGACGGTGGGCAGACGGTGTTCCATCTGCACCTGCACCTGCTCGGCGGACGCCAGATGCACTGGCCGCCCGGGTGATGTCGGAGATGCCGGGCGCCGTGCCAGTCGCGACAGATGGAGCAGGCCGGCTGATCATCGCCACAGCGCACACGCCGCAAGCCATCGCTTCAATGTGGGAGCGGATTTATTCCGCGATTGCTTTCGCGGGATGAGCCCGCTCCCGTATTGAATCTTTTCGCCCTCAGCGCTTGCTCAAATCGCCCAGTTTCGACTTCTGGCTGGCGAAATAAGCCGAAAGATCGGCAATGTCCTGGTCGCTCAGTGTGCTGGCGAAGCCCTGCATGATGACGTTGACGCGTTCGCCCGAGCGGTAGCCCTTCAGCGAATGCGCCAGGTAGTCGGCGTACTGGCCGGCGATGATCGGGTACTGCGGATCGCCGACGCCGTTGCCATCGGCGCCATGGCAGGCCTGGCAGGGCTTGGACAACTCCATGCCGCGGCCGGCGCTGCCGGAAGCGTGGGCCGTCGATGCCGACAGCACGGCGGCAGCCAGCAGTCCCAGCGCCAGAAAATGTGCTCGCTTGATCATGATCGGGCCTTCAGGGAGAGGTGGGGGCGGCCAGATAGCTGGCAATGTCGGCGATGTCCTGCTCGGTGAGGCTCTGCGCCTGTGCGGCCATGGTCGGGTGCTTGCGCTGGCCGGTCTTGTAGGCGTTCAGGGCGGTTACCAGATATTGGTAGTTCTGACCAGAAATTCGCGGGACGTGGTAATGCGGGTACACGTTGCGATAGCCCGTGATCCCGTGGCAACCAGTGCAGGTGTACGCCTTCAGCTTGCCTGCTGCGGCGTCTCCGGTGGCTTGTGCGCTGGCTACGGCGGGAACCGCGGAGGCCAGAACCAGCAGCGTTGCGAGTGTGATCGACCTCATCCATCCATCCCCGGGAACGGGCCCGCGCCACGGTCGGCGCAAGCAATGACAAAGGCCGCGGATTATGCCGAGCGGAGTTGGCCCGGTCCATGCCTGTGACTTGTGGCCGGCGTCGAATGCAACGGTTCTGCGGATACTTGTCTCTATCCCGAGCATTCCGGCGCATGACTTCCGGTACTGACGTCCAGCCGAACTAGTGTCATAGCGTACCAACACACCTGAGCAGAGCCCGAACGATGAACATTGAAACACCGCGTCGCCCGCTGATGATCGCCCTGGCGTTGGCTCTGAGCCTGTCGCTGGCTGCATGCGGCGGTTCGCAGGACAATGCCGCGCCGGCCGAGGGCGACAAGAGCGCCGAGGCCAAGGACAAGAAGGACGAGAAGCTCGGCAAGGACGGCAAGCCGGTCGAAGCCATCAAGGTTCCGGTGGAAGTGGCATCGGCCGAGCGGTCGGCGGTGGTCGCAGCCTTCCAGGGAACTTCGAATCTGGTTGCCGAAGCCGAAGCCGATGTGGTCACCAAGACCAGCGGCGTGGTCCTAGAAATCATGGTCGAGGAGGGCGACAAGGTCGCCGCCGGCCAGGTTCTGGCGCGCCTCGACTCCGATCGCCAGCGCCTGAACATGAAACAGAGCGAGGCCAACCTGCGCAAGCTCGAAAACGACTTCAAGCGCCAGCAGGAGATGATCGAGCGCAAGCTGATCAGCCAGGACGTCTACGACCGCTCGCGCTATGACCTCGACACCCAGCGTGCGGCGTACGATATCGCCAGACTGGAAATGTCCTACACCGAGATTCGCGCGCCGATCGGCGGTGTGGTGAGCAAGCGCAATGTCAAGGTCGGCAACCTGATCCAGTTGAACCAGCCGCTGTTCAAGATCGACGATTTCGATCCGCTGGAAGCGATGATCGACGTGCCCGAGCGCGAGATGCGCCTGATCAAGCCCGACCAGCCGGTGCAAATGCTGGTCGACGCGCTGCCGGATACGGTGTTCACCGGAAGTGTGGCGCGGGTCAGCCCGGTGGTCGATGCCACCACGGGAACCTTCCGTGTCGTTGCCCAGTTCAAGGACGACAGCGGTCGCTTGCGTTCGGGCATGTTCGGTCGCGTGCGCGTGGTTTACGACCAGCGCAATGACGTGCTGGTGGTGCCACGAGCGGCGCTGGTGGGAGACGACAAGGATGCGGCGGTGTTCGTGGTCGACGCGGGCATCGCCAAGCGCCGCAAGGTGCAGCTCGGATACGCCGACGGCGGCAAGGTGGAAATCACTGATGGACTCACCGATGGCGACAAGGTGGTCACCCTCGGTCAGGCTGCGCTGCGTGATGGCGCCAAGGTGCAGGTGATCAACCCGCAAGCGTCGGTGGCCGTGGCCAAGGGCGGCTGAGTAGAGCTGGGGCACGGGTAACGGGGCATGGGGCACGGCATGAGCGGGCGCCCCTGCTCCGGGTGGGCCCGGACTTGTCCGGACGCTCTGAAGCCAACGCCACTACAGCGTCCAGACAAGTCTGGACCCACAGGAGCACCCGAGTGCCAGCCTCTCCCGTGCCCCGTGCCTCGTGCCCCGTGCCCCGTGCCTCGCGCCTCGTGCCCCACGCCCCGTCTTTCCCGCTCCTGACCCGGCCTCGTGCCCGCAGGAACTGATGAACTCTCAGGTATCCGCATGAACATCATCCGCCTCGCCACCGAACGCCGCGTCACCATCGCGATGGTCACCGTCGCCCTGGTGCTCTTCGGTGCGATCGGCCTCAGTCGATTGAAGGTCAATCTGCTGCCGGACCTGTCCTATCCGACGCTGACCGTGCGCACCGAGTACATCGGCGCGGCGCCGGCGGAGATCGAGAATCTGATCAGCGAGCCGCTCGAAGAGGCGCTCGGCGTGGTCAAGAACCTGAAGCGCATCCGCTCGGTGTCGCGCACCGGACAGTCCGACGTGATCCTGGAGTTTTCCTGGGGCACGGACATGGACACGGCCGGCATGGACGTGCGCGAGAAGCTGGAACTGCTGCAACTGCCGCTGGAAGTGAAGAAGCCGTTGCTGCTGCGCTTCGATCCGTCCACCGAGCCGGTGCTGCGGCTGGCGCTGGCGACCGGCGACGAAGATGGGTCCAGCACCGCGGCGCTGACCGAGTTGCGTCGCTACGCCGAAGAGGACCTGAAAAAGCGTCTGGAACCCATCGAAGGTGTGGCCGCAGTCAAGGTTTCGGGTGGACTCGAAGACGAGATCCAGGTCGACATCGACCAGAGTCGGCTCAAGCAGCTCAATCTCGACGTCAACACCATCATCGAGCGCCTGCGTTCGGAGAACATCAACATCTCCAGCGGCCGTCTCGACGAGGCCAGTCAGCGTTACCTGGTGCGCACGATCAACCAGTTCGCCACCCTCGAAGAAATGGGCGAGATGGTGGTGTCGACCGGCATCGGCCTGTCGGTCAAGCTCAAGGACGTGGCGCGCGTGACCCAGGGTCACAAGGAGCGCCAGGCGATCATCCGCAGCGACGGCAAGGAAGCGGTCGAGATCGCCATCTACAAGGAGGGCGACGCAAACACGGTCAGTGTCGCCGAAGCGGTGATCAAGGCACTCGATCGGCTCAAGGAAGGTGTGCCTGAAGGCGCCAGTCTGACCACCATCGACGATCAGTCGATCTTCATCAAGAGCTCGATTCGCGAAGTCGTCGAGGCTGCGGTGATCGGCGGTCTGCTGTCGATCCTGGTGATCTTTCTGTTCCTCGGCGAAGCGTGGGCGACGCTGGTCATTGCGCTGTCGCTGCCGGTGTCGATCATCGCCACCTTCTTCTTCATGCAGCAGTTCGGCATCGGCCTCAACGTCATGTCGCTCGGTGGCATTGCGTTGGCCACCGGCATGGTGGTCGACAATGCGATCGTGGTGCTGGAGAACGTGCGCCGATTGCGCGACAAGGGCATGGGCATCATCGATGCCGCGGTCCAGGGCACCAGCGAAGTCGGCATGGCGATCACCGCCTCGACTTTCACCCACATCGCCGTGTTCCTGCCGCTGGTTTTCGTCGAGGGCATCGCCGGTCAGTTGTTCAGCGACCAGGCGCTCACCGTGACCTTCGCGATGGTCATTTCGTTGTTCGTGGCGGTGACGCTGATTCCGATGCTCGCCAGTCTCGGCGAGACGCGCGCCCGAATGAGCTACGAACACCCGAAACCGACGAGCGAGGCGCCGCATTGGCTGAACAGCAATCGTCCGCGCCTCGATCGCGGGCGCTTCCTGCTGTTGCCCGTCTGGTTGCTTCTGGCCGTTTGGCGCGGATTCTGGATGGTGGTGCGTTGGGCTCTTTACCTGATTGCGGTGGTGCTGCGACGCACCTTCGGATTCCTCGGCAAGGTCTTCGGCATCGCGCTCAATCCCATGGCTCGCCTCACCATGGGTTTTTTCGATACCTCGTTGCGCGTCTACGACCGCCTGCTGCCCTGGTCGTTGCGCCATCCGGGCATCGTTCTCGGAATCGCCGTACTTTCGCTGGCCGGCGCGCTGGCGTTGGTGCCACGACTCGGCGTGGAGCTGATTCCGGAGTTCGCCCAGGGGCGGCTGCAGGTCGACCTGAAACTGCCCGTGGGTACGCCGCTGGCGCGCACTGACCTGCTGGTTGCCGGTCTGCAGGAACACGGCAAGGGCGTGGCGGGCGTCGAGCACATGTTTGCGACTGCCGGCACCGGTGCCCGGCTGGACGCCAATCCGACCGAGTCCGGCGAGAACATCGGCAAACTGCTGGTGACCCTGGCGCCGCACACGGCGCGCGCCGACGAACCGCGCATCGTCGAGGCATTGCGCAGCTACACCGATGCCTTGCCGGGTACCGAGGCCAAATACTCGCGGCCGCAGTTGTTCAGCTTCGACACGCCGCTGGAAATCGAAATCACCGGTTACGACCTCGACCAGCTGAAGCAGGCCAGCGAACGCATCACCGCGGCGATGCGCCAGGAATCGATTTTTGCCGACGTCAAGAACTCGCAGGAGCAGGGTGCGCCTGAAGTGCGCATCTACTTCGATCAGGACAAGATTTCGTCGCTCGGCCTGAACACGCGCCAGGTGGCCGATCAGGTGGTGCGCAAGGTGCGCGGTGAGGTGGCGACGCGCTACAGCTTCCGCGATCGCAAGATCGACGTGCTGGTACGCGCCAGCGAGACCGATCGCGATTCGGTCGAGGCCGTGCGCCGACTGATCGTCAATCCGGGCAGCCCGAGTCCTGTGCCGCTGGATGCAGTGGCGCGCGTCGAAATCACCGAAGGCCCGGCCGAGATCCGTCGCATCGACCAGGAACGCGTCGCCGTGATCTCGGCGAGCCTGCGTGGCGATCTCGGCTCGGCGGTGAAGATTGCCCAGGGCATCGTCGATCAGGGCCTGATGCCGCCGGGGACCAGCGCGCGCGTGGCCGGCCAGAGCGAGGATCTGGATGCCTCGTTCAGGTCGCTGCTGATGGCATTGGCGCTCGCGGTTTTCATGGTTTACCTGGTGATGGCCTCGCAGTTCGAGTCGCTGCTGCACCCGTTCCTGATCCTGTTCACCATTCCGCTGGCGCTGGTCGGCGCAATCTTCAGCCTGTGGATCACCGGGACGACGCTCAGCATCATCGTGTTCATCGGCCTGATCATGTTGGTCGGCATCGTGGTCAGCAATGCCATCGTGCTGATCGACCGCGTCAACCAGTTGCGATCACATGGCATGGAGAAGAAGGCGGCACTCGCCGAAGGCGCGCGCACCCGCCTGCGCCCGATCATCATGACCACGATCACCACACTGTTCGGCTTCCTGCCGATGGCGCTCGGCCTCGGCGACGGCGCCGAACTGCGCCAGCCACTGGCAATCACCGTGATCGGCGGCCTGCTGTTCTCCACCTTGCTGACCCTCGTCGTGATCCCGGTGCTCTACAACGTCGTCGACCGCCGCACCACCTTCCGTCAGCCGAAGGCACTGCAGAGTGCAGAGGTGGGGGCGTGAGGACCGGGTATC
>CALEZI010000172.1 GCA_937928755.1 uncultured Rhodanobacteraceae bacterium
CCCCTGCCCCCTGCCCCGCCCTTGAGGCACCAGCGCCATGACTGCACCCACCGAAGACCGCACCGACCGGGCCGCCGCGGACGACCCACTGCTCAAGTGGACTGAGCGACTGACCGATGGGCAGCCGGTGGACTGGCGCGAAGTCGAAGCGGAACTCGATCCGGCGCTGATCGCCGGGCTGCGCCAGATCGCCGCGCTCGCCGGCGGCTTTGGCGCGGTCGCCACCGAGCCGGTGCCGCCGCAGGCCGAAACCCTGCCGCCGGGCACACCCTTCGGACCACTTGAGATCGTCGACGTGCTTGGACGCGGTGCCTTCGGCGCGGTCTACCGCGCCCGCGACCGGCAGTTGGATCGTGACGTCGCGCTGAAGGTCCTCGGACACCCGACGCTGTCGCGCAGCGAGTTGTTGCGCGAGGGTCAGCTGATGGCGCGCATCGACCATCCCAACGTGCTCAAGGTGTTCGGCGCCGTCGAGGACAGCGGGCAGGTCGGTTTTGCCTGCGAACTGATGCCCGGCGAGAGCATGGAGGAGTGGCACGCACGCCAGGGCACATTGAGTGCGCACGAACTCATCGCCCTGGGCAGCGAACTGTGCGCCGCCCTGTGCGCCTTGCATCGCGGCAACATCCTGCATGGCGACCTCAAGCCGAGCAATGTACTGCGCCACGCCGATGGTCGCTGGGTGGTTGCCGACTTCGGCTCCAGCCAGTACACCCACGACGCCTTCGGCACCAGCGGCACGCCCATGTACATGGCGCCGGAACGCTTCCGGCATCAGGCGCCGACGCCGGCATCCGACCAGTACAGCCTCGGCGTCGTGCTGTTTCGGCTGGCCACTCGACGCTACCCGTTCGAAGCCGAAACCACGGCGGAGCTGCAAGCCAGGCACAATGCCGGCGATCGCCTGCGCCTGCTGGATCTGCGCCCGGATCTGCCGCGCGCGCTGATCGCCGCGGTGGAGCGCGCCCTGGCGGTAGATGCGACGCGTCGTTTTGCTTCGCTCGGCGCCATGGCCGAGGCCCTGGCCGAAGCCGCACCGGGTCCGCCCAAGCCCCCGGCGCGTCGCCATCTGCTGTGGGCGACCGCCTCAGCGCTGCTGCTTGCGGGCGCGCTGTGGTGGGTTCCGCAGTTGAGCACGACCGCGAGCGAAGTCGTCTGGCTGCGTGCCAGCGCGAGCGGCGACGAGGTGCTGCAGCCGGGCACCGAGGTGCGCCTGGGCGACGCGCTGGCGCTCGAGCTGACGCTGGACCGCACCCGGCATGTGTACGTCATCAACGAGGACAGTCATGGCGAGCGCTTCCAGCTGTTCCCGCTGGCCGAATCGGATCGCGTCAATCCGTTGCCGCCCGGGCGCACGCGGCTGCCCGGCACCGCGGCCGGCCAGCCGGTCGACTGGCGCATCACCAGCCGCGGTGGCCGCGAACACTTCTACCTGCTGATCGCCGACGAACCGCTCGACGACCTGCACCGCCTGGCCCTCGACCAGGCCACGCTGGAACACGCCAGCGAGGGTTCCCTGGTGGCGGCGAGCGATCCCATGCGCGGCGTCGGCGGACTCAGCCCGCGCCGGAGTACCAGCAACGTCGCCGATGCCGACTGGCTGACGGCCTTGCGCCAGCGTTATCCGGCACTCCGCGTCGAACGTTTCGAACTGACGAATCCCTGAGCGCCCATCGCGGCGTCGCGACGCCGAAGCGTCGCGACGGGTGGGCATCGCATCCGGCAGTTTCCCCCGGTCGGGCGGCGACGCCCGGGCAACGTTGATCGACATCAGTCCATGGTTGCATTGACCCACGTCATACTCGGGTCTTGCGACAACCGTCGCGCAGGCTCAACAGCCTCTGCAGAGGAGATCATCGATGACCAACCCGACGGGTCCGGCCGCGCCCTTGCCGATTCCAAACTATCTCGAGCAAACCTACTGGTGGGCCTATGTCCACCCGAAAGCGGTCTACGTGTTCGAGCGTCAGTGGCTGGTGAACCTGATACTGTGGGGAAATTTCAACCGGCTGCGGGATGCCGCGCTGGACGCGCTGGGTGCGACGCTGGACGGCCGTACACTGCAGATCGCCTGCGTCTACGGCAACCTGACCGGGAAACTGCGCGAGCGTCTGGCGGCGGATGCCGAACTGAACGTCGTCGACATCCTGCCGGTGCAACTCGAAAACCTCACGCGCAAGCTGCCGGTCGATCCGCGGGTCAAGCTGATCCACGCCGACAGCGCCGACCTGCCGATGGCCAGCGCCAGCTACGAGCGCGCGCTGCTGTTCTTCCTGCTGCACGAAATGCCCGAGGATGTCCGTCGCAAGACCATCGCCGAGGCACTGCGCATGCTCAAACCCGGCGGCCAACTGGTGATCGTGGACTATCACCAACCGAGCAAACTGAATCCCCTGTATTGGCCGATGCAGGGCATTCTGCGTACCCTGGAGCCGTTTGCGATGGACCTGTGGAGGCAGCCGATCAGCGACTGGTTGCCGCCGCACGTGCAGATTCGCGAGGCGCGCCATCGAACGCTGTTCGGCGGCCTGTACCAGATGCTGCAACTGACGGTCTGAGCGCGCTCGCGCACGACCCACGCGTGCGTTCCTCAAGACTCCGGCGTTTCTGGATGACGCAATCCAAACGCCTGGAGTCAAGCCGTGAATCTGCGTCAACTGTTGTTTGTCAGCCTGCTGGGCTGCATTGCATCGCCTGCTCACGCGGTGACGTATTGCGTGAACAGCGTCTCCGGTCTGAACGCCGCCTTCAATTCGGCGAATGCCGCCGCCGAGGGCAGCGAACACGAGATCCGCGTGCGTCCCGGCAATTACGCGTTGCCGGGCGGGCTTGAATTCAATCCCGCCGGCGACAAGGACGCCAAGGACTTCTCGTTGACCGGCGGCTGGAACAGCGGCTGCACGGCGCGCACCATCAACGCCAGCGCCACCGTGTTCAACGGCGAGAACGGCAGCGTCGACGCCGACTTCCGCTTCGTCGGCAACAACAGCCGCTATGTCATCGAAGGCATCCGCTTCATCAATTTCCGCGACTTCGATGTCGACGACGCCAACTGCAATTTCGACTGCCCGGACACCGATGTCATCCGCCTACGCTACAACGAGTTCCGCGATGGCACCTCGGTGCATATCCGCGCCAAGGATGCGCAGCAACTGACGGTGACCAACAACCTGTTCGCCGATCTGTCGCCCGGCGGCGGCTCGGCAGTGGCCTTGAGCTACGTCAACAATGAATCGCCGCCGACGATTGCCTTCAACACCGTCGCCGGCATTCTCTGCAGCAGCGGTGGCGATGCGCTCTACCTGTTCACCCAGCGCAGTGGCGTCACCCTGCACCACAACCTGGTGCAGCAGGTCGGTTGCGTCGGCAACATCACGGTGGCCGGCGGCAGCGGCGGCCAACCGGTGGCGCTGCGCAACAACCTCTACAACACGCTGGCGGGCCTGGCGCCGAGCGTCGCGATTGGCAATGTGGTGACGAACACGCCGAACTTCGTCAACAGCGGCGCCGGCGACTACCGCCTCAAGGAAACCGCCCCGGCGTCGCCCGCGATCAATGCCGGGATGACCCCGACCGAAGCCGCGACCCTCGGACTCAGCGGCCAGGTACCCTCGCAGGACCTGGATGGCCCGGCGGGCGCGCGCCAGATCGGCACCCGCTACGACATCGGCGCCTACGAGTCGTCGATCAACGATTCCAGCGTGCTCACCGTGGTCAACGAGAACGACAGCGGCGCCGGCTCGCTGCGCGCGCAGATCGCGGCCGCGAATGCGGCGCCCGGCCTGCAGAAGATCGAGTTCGCCATCCCCGGCGGCTGCACGCAGTTTCCGCACCTGATCCTGCTGCAGAGCCCGTTGCCGGACATCACCGACAGCCTGGTGATCGATGGCTACAGCGAACCGGAGTCGGCCGCCAACACCTTGTCGAACGGCAGCGATGCAGTACTTTGCGTGGTCATCGCCGCGCAGAGCGGTACCCTGGCGCAGGCCCTGCAGGTGCCCGACGGCGCCGCTGGCGCCGGCACCAGCCTGACGGTCAAGGGCCTGGCCTTCGCCGGTGCCACCGGCTTCAACGGCAATTTCACCGTGGCGCTGCGCCTGCGCGGCGGGCAGAACCATCTGGTGCAGGGCAACGCCTTTGCCGGCACCGGTCCCGGCGCGATCGGCCCGCTCGGCACGCTCGGCTTCGGCATCCAGATTCGCGACAGCGCGCAGAACGTGCTGGTCGGCGGCGCCGATCCGGAACATCGCAACAGTTTCGGCAGCATGAGCAGCAGCGCGATCGTGCTCAACGACGCCAGCAGCGGCGGCCACACCATCCAGAACAACTACATCGGCCTGACCGCCAGCGGCATCAGCGCCTCGCCGATCGGCCTCAACGGGATCTTCGCCAGCAACAGCCCCAACGTGAAGATCCTCGACAACGTGATCGCGGCGGTCGCCAGCAGCGCGGCGATCTCGATCACCGGCGCCACTGCCACCGGCTACACCATCGCCCGCAACCGCATCGGCGTGTCCGCCTTCGGGGCGCCCGGCGCGAGCTTGCGCAACGGCGTCGGCATCCAGATCGCGAACGGATCCGGTGGCCACGTCATCGGCAGCCTGATCGGCCTGGCGGCATCGAACACGATCACCAATTCCGACGACGCCGGCGTCTGGATCCTGCCGACCGCCGGCACCGGCAATGTCGTGCGTCCGAACCGGATCTTCGGCAATGGCATCAGCGGCCTTGGCCTCGGCATCGACATCGGCCCCCTGGGCCAATCGACCAACGATCCGCTGGATCCCGATGGCGGCGCCAACAACGGCCAGAACTGGCCGCAGGTCACCGCCTCGCTGCCCAACGCGGACGGCAGCCGCACGGCGACGGTTACGCTCGACAGCAAGGCCAACACCAGCTACCGGATTGACGTCTACCGCTCGCCGGATTGTCCGGCGGGCAATCGCGGCGCCAACCTGCTGAACCGCGTCGGCACCATCACCGGCACGTCCAACGCCAGCGGCCAGTTCAGCCCGACCTTCGTCATCGACGGCGCCGGCGCGCCGGGCATCTTGTCGGCGGTCGCCACCAGCCTGGCGACCAACGACAGCAGCGAGCCCGGACTGTGCTTCATCGAGCCCGCCGCGAGCACCACGACGATCACCAACGACACGCCCGACCCGTCGCAGGTCGGCCAGCCATACACCGTCACCGTGCTGGTCACCAGCGCCAGCGGCACGCCGACCGGCACCATGACGATCAGCGACGGCCAGGGCAGCCAGTGCAGCGACGAGACCATCGTCGGCGGCATTGCTTCCTGCCAGTTGCTGTCGACCAGCGTCGGCAACAAGACGTTGACCGCGAGCTACAGCGGATCCTTCACCCATGCGCCGAGCAGCGACACCGCGCCGCACCAGGTGATTGCCGCGACCACCACCACCACCATCGTCAGCGACGCGCCGGATCCCTCGCAGGTGGGCCAGGCGTACACCGTCGCCGTCGAGGTGCGCACCGCGCCGGGCAACCTGGCGATCCCGGGTGGCCAGGTCGCGGTCAGCGACGGCAGCGGCCAGACCTGCCAGATCGCCTCGCTGAGCAATGGCAATGGCTCCTGCCAGTTGACCTCGGTGGTGGCCGGCAACAAGACGCTGAGCGCCAGTTATGCCGGCGCCGTGAACTTCCTCGCCAGCAGCGACACCGAGGCGCACACCGTGGTCCCGGCGACCACCATCACGACGATCACCAGCGATGCGCCGGACCCGTCGCTGCCCGGCCAGACGTATGTGGTGGCTGTGAACGTGACCTCGGCCGCTGGCACGCCGACCGGTTCGGTCGCGGTCAACGATGGCGCCGGCGCCAGTTGCAACATCACCCTCGCCAGCGGCGGCGGTTCTTGCCAACTGGCCTCGGCCACAGTCGGCAACAAGACACTGACGGCCACCTACACGCCGGCCAGTCAGGCCTACGCCGGCAGCAGCGACACCGAGTCGCACACGGTGGCGCTGGCGGCCACGACTACCACCATCACCAGCGACGCCCCGGATCCGTCGGGCGTGGGTCAGGTGTATCTGGTGGAAGTCCAGGTGACCAGCGCAGCGGGCACGCCCACCGGCGCGGTGACGGTCAACGACGGCAGCGGCGCCAGTTGCAACGCCAACCTCAACAGCGGCTTCGCGCTGTGCGAGATGGTGTCGACCAGCGGCGGCAACAAGACGCTGACCGCGACCTATGCCGGCGATGCCAACTTCAGCGGCAGCAGCGACACCGAAGGGCATGCGGTGAGCGCCATCGCCACCACCACGACGATCCTCAGCGACAACCCGGACCCGTCGCCGGTGGGCGTCGCCTACACCGTCGTCGTCAGCGTCGCGGCCGGCTTCGGCACCCCGGGCGGCAGCGTCAACGTCGATGATGGTGTCTCGGCCAACTGCCAGATCACGCTGAACCAGGGCGGCGGCAGTTGCCAGCTCACCTCGACGGTCGCCGGCCCGAAGACGCTGACCGCCACCTATGTCGGCAATGCCAGCTACCTCGGCAGCAGCGACACCGAAAGCCACACGGTCAGTCCGGGCCAGGCCGCCGCAACCACCACGACGATCACCGCCGACACGCCGGAACCGAGCGTGCCCGGCCAGCCGTACACCGTCAGCGTGACCGTGAGCAGCCAGGCGGGCACGCCGTCCGGCACCGTGATCGTCAATGACGGCGCCGGCGCCGGCGCCAGCGAGTGCCAGTTAAACCTGGTGAATGGCAGCGGCAGTTGCCAGTTGACCAGCCAGTTCGCCGGCGGCCGCGTGCTGACCGCGTGCCTGCAGGCCAGCGCCAACTGGGCCGCAAGTTGCGACAACGAAGTCCACGACACGATCAAGGCCGACACCAGCCTCGACAGCCCGCAGATCAATCCCAGTCCGGCCGTCGAGGGCCAGGTCACCCAGGTCAGCATCGCGCTGCAGGTGCTGTCGCCGGGTGCGGGTACCCCGACCGGAACGGTGACCGTCAGCGCCAGTGCCAGCGAACAGTGCACCATCCAGTTGCCGGCGACCAGTTGCGGACTGACGCTGACCAGCCCCGGCGCGCGCAACATCACGGCCAGCTATGGCGGCGACGGCAACTTCAACGGCAGTCAGAGACAGACTACCGTGCAGGTTCTTGCCGACCAGTTGCTGCGCAACGGCTTCGAGGATTGAAGCTGGCACGGCATCGGCGCCAGTCATGGCGCCGATGCGCGGGTCGCCATTGGGCATACTTGCGGGCGCCCGTGGTCAATCTGGATCGCAGATGTTCTCGCTTGCCCTGTTGCTTGGCGCCGCCACGATGCTCGCGAATCCGGCGTCGGCCTGCGCGACCCGCGTGCAACAGGTCAAACCCGGCTTCGAAGCGGTCGCGGCCGGCATTCGCGGTGGCGACTGCCTG
Source organism: uncultured Rhodanobacteraceae bacterium (assembly GCA_937928755.1). Taxonomy (GTDB): domain Bacteria; phylum Pseudomonadota; class Gammaproteobacteria; order Xanthomonadales; family SZUA-5; genus JADKFD01. The sequence continues at coordinate 7,393 of CALEZI010000172.1, forward strand.
CGGGCCTGGCGGCACGCCAGTGGCGGTGGACCGATCTCCGGTCCGCTGCACCTGCTGTCGCTGGAATTCGACCAGGCACCACGCGGTGACCTGGAGATCGAACTGGAACGCGCCGGCGAGTTGCGCTGGGTGGGCATGGCCAGCGGCAACTGGGGAATCCAGTCGCTGCCCGCGCTGGCGGCCGAGCGCGAGGCGGCGCTACGCCGCTGGATCGACGCTTACCAGGCCGCTGCGCCGGCCGACTGGCCGGCACCCGAAGCCGGCCAATCAGTGGCAACGACGGCGGCACTCACGCTGTTGCGCGCCAGCACGGTGGTGACCCGCGATGCCAGCGGCGCCGATGCGATCCTGAGCGACGCCCTTGCCGCGGACTGGGCGCGCAGCGAAACCGGCGTGCTTGCCCTGTTGCACCTGGCGCGTTGCACGCAGAGCCTGCAGGGGCTGCTGCTCGACCGTGTCGACGAGCATTGCCGCGCGGCCGAGCGCGCGTTGGAGGACGCCGACCTGCCGATTGCGGCACTACGCGCCCGCCTCGCCTGGATCTCCGGCCAACGGCAGCGCGGCAACAGCGACGCTGCAGCGCAGGCGCTCACCGCGCTGCAGGCCGACGTCGAGGCATCGGTTCCGAACTCACTGCTGGCCATTTCGCTGTTGCAGGAACGCGCCAGTTTGCTGCGCCTGCAGGAGCGCCTCGATGAAGCGCTCGCGCAGATTCAACAGGGCCTGGCGCAACTGGAGCGCCTGGGCAGCGCCGACCGCCTGCGGCTGGCCCTGACCAGTACGCTCGGCCTGATCCAGCGCGCTCGCGGCGAGCACGACGCTGCCGAAACGGCGCTGCTGGCTGCCGTGGCGATCAGCGAGCGCATTGGTCCAGACTCGATCCAACTGGCGCGCGACCTCAACAACCTGGCGCTGATCCAGTGGGACCGGATGAACATGGCGCAGGCGCAAGCGACCCTCGATCGCTCCCTCGACATCAAGCGCAGGCGCGGCGCAACGGCAACTGATCTGGGCGCCACGCTCGGCAATCTGGCGTTGATCGCGATGCCGCTGGGCCGGCTCGACGCCGCGGAGTCCTATCTGAATGAGGCGCTGGCGATCTACCGCGAGGGCGAACCGACGCTGATGCTGGCCAACACGCTGACCAGCGCCGCACGCGTCGCCGAGGATCGCGGCAAGCGCGCCGAGGCCTATCGCATTTACGACGAGGCGCTGTCGATCTATCGCCGCCTTGCACCGGACAGTTCGCTGGAAGCCTGGGTGCATCACTTCAAGGCGGGCGCGCTCGGCGACGATGACCGGCTGCCGGAAGCGCTGAGCGAGGCCGAAACCGCCGTCGCCCTGCAGCGTCGGGTCAGCCCCGGCGGCCGCGATCTCAGTTTCGGCCTGAGTCGCCAGGCAGAACTACAGCGCGATCTCGGTCAGCTCGACGCCGCCGCCGCCAGTTTCGACGAGGCCATCGCGCTGCGTCGAAAGCACTCGCCGGGCAGCCAATCGCTGGCGCAATCCGTGTACGGTGCGGGCACCGTGGCGGCGGCCCGCGGCGAACTCGACCAGGCGCGCCAGCATTATTGCGAGGCGGTGTCGATCCTCGAGCAACAGCGCCTGCGCTGGTCGCAGACACGCGATGATCTGCTCGAACTGGGTCGCGGCAATCACGACATCTACCGCGCCTGCGCCGTCGCCTGGCTCGACGCCGGCGATCCGCAGGCGGCGTTCGACATCCTCGAACAAAGCCGCGCCCGCCTGCTGCTGGACAGCATGACCGGTCACCGCGAGCAATTGCTGTCGATGCTGCCGGGCGCCGTGATCGACGCCTGGCAATCCCTGCAACGAGACGCCGCTTCCCTCGATTCGGGCGATCTGAGCGCGCGCCAGCGCGCCTTGCAGCAGGTTGCCGAGGATCAAGCGCCGGTGTCGGCGGCGCTGCTGCTGGCCCGCCCATTGCCCTGGGCAGAACTGCAAACTCAGTTGGGCGCCGACAGCGTGATCCTCAGTCATCTGCGCCATCAGCAGCGCTTCTGGGTCGTGCTGGCCCGGCGTGGGACCGCACCCAAGTTCATCCCGGTGACCGTCGCCGCCGAGGAGATCGTCGCCCGCGCCCACCGCTTCAGCCAGATGGCGCGCACGCCGGCCGGCGACCTCGACAGCCTGGACGCCGACGGCCGCTGGTTGTACCGGCAGTTGATCGCACCGGCGAAGTCCGATCTGCGCGTCGACGACCGGCTGCTGTGGGTGCCCGATGAAACGCTGACCCTGCTGCCGCTCGGCGCACTGGTGGCCGGCGATGGTCGATACTTGATCGAGATGCACGCGTTGCGTCAGGCAGCGTCGCTGTCGGCCTCGGTGCTGGCCGACGCGCGGCAGCGGCCGCCGGCGACCCGCGAATTGCTGGCGATCGCCGATCCGAGCGCAGCGACGCTCAGCGACCGTTCCCTGGCGCGTTGGCGCGCAGTCGGCGCGAGCGGCCCGCTGCCGCCGTTGCCGGGCGCCATCGCCGAGGCGCGCTCGATCGTCGAGCTCTACGGCAGCGGCGCCAGCGCGCTGTACGGTGCGCAAGCGACCGAACGGGCGGTGCGCGAACAGGCGCCGCGAGCACGCCGGCTACATTTCGCCGTGCATGGATTGATCGACCCGTTGCGTCCACTGGACTCGGCGCTGGTGTTGGCCCCGGGCGAGGGCGGCGACAACGATGATGGGCTGCTGCTGGCTTCCGACTTGCTCACCGGCCCACCGCTGGCGGCCGATCTGGTCGCCGTCTCCGCCTGCGATCTTGGCGCCGGTCGGGTTTATCCCGGTGAAGGATTGATCGGTTTGCGCCACGCGCTGAGCGCTGCCGGCGCCGGCGAGGTGGTCAGCTCGCTGTGGCCGGTTGGCGATCAAGCCGGCGCCAGCCTGATGACGCGCTTCCACCGCGAAGTGCATGCAGGCGTCAGCAGCGACCGCGCATTGCAGGTTGCGCAGGTCGGCATGCTGAGCGACCGCGGCGTGCGCGATCGGGTCGTTCGCGGTGTTGGCGGGCTGATCGCTCAAGGCCGGATTCCAGCCAGAGTGCATCCTTTTTATTGGGCCGGCTTCGTGCTCGACGGCGGACTTGACTGAAGTCGGGCGCGGATCCGCACTACCGGCCGTCCCATCACTGCGCCGCCTGATCGCCCGGTTGTTGCCAGCCGCTCGCCAACGTGGGAGTTTCGGCAAGCTTGAATCAGCGGTGCATGGCGAGAGTAAGTTTTCGCCACTGCCGCGTTCGTCCGATCGCAGCGAGTGCCCCAATGTCCACGGCGACGAATGTTCCAGGCGGCAGCGGTTCATCGGCTATCCGCCACATGCTGCGCGAACGCATCGAATTGCTGCTGGGGCAATGGCGTTCGCGCATGGCGGCCGGCTGGGACGACAGCGCGATGGCCGAGATCGTCACCGCGCTGAACCGGTTGAGCGACGCCGCCGGAAAATTCCAGGTGCAGGCGCCCGCGCTGGCTGCGCGCGATGCCGCGGCCTATCTCGGTTTCCTGCTGGATGGCGGCATCGACCCCAACCTGGTGCAGCGCGCGCGCCTGCTGCACTACCTCGATCGCCTCGCCGAAGCCTCCGCCGAACTGGCCGAGTTGCTGCTGCGCGAAGAACTCGAGCGGCCGGCAGTGCTTTACGTACGCGCGGCAGAGCGCGAGATCAGCGGGCTCGAAGCGGCGCTGCGCGAGCAGAAATGGAAGCCGATCGTGGCCAACGCGGTTGCCGAGGTGCCGACGCTGGTCAAGGGCCGCTCGCTGGTGGCCGTGGTGGTCGATTCCGGCTGGCTCGAACAGCTCGGCGAAATCGTCGACGCGATCGACCAGAACCGGCGCACCGGTCCAACTCCGCCGCTTCTGGTGATCACCCGGGACGATTCGGTCACCGAACACCTGCTCGGCATGACCGGCAGCGCCGATGCCTTCATCGCCAATGTCGATGCCGCCGCGGTGGTGCGCAAGCTTGGCGATCTGCAACAGACCTTGAGCTCGACCGAGCCACTGCGTGTACTGATCGTCGACGACGATCGCACCCAGGTGATGTTCTGCGATTCGGTGTTGCGCCGCCGTGGCATCACCACGCGGGTGGCCAATACATCGCGCGAGGCCTTGAGCCTGGTACCAAGCTTCCGACCCGACCTGATCCTGGTCGATCTCTACATGCCGGAGATCGACGGCATGGCACTGACCGCGCGCATCCGCGAAATGCCCGGCACTCTGCTGCTGCCGATCGTGTTCATCTCCGGCGAGCAGGACGTCGGCAAACGCGTGCGTGCCATCAACGTCGGCGCCGACGATTTCCTGACCAAGCCGGTGCGACCGGCGCATCTGCTCGATGTGGTCATCGGTCGCGCCAAACGCGCCCGGGCGCTGCGTCGACAGGTCCTCGGCAGCCCGCAGAATTCCGGCAACGGACCGTTGTCGCGCGCGGCGCTGGCCTTGCGCCTGCGCAACCTCAGCGAACGTCCGGCGGCGTTGATCTCGGTTGGCCTGGAGCAGTCCGAGTCCTTGTCCGGCAAACTGCCTTCGCTGTTGCGCTTCGAAGTCGAACAGGCGCTGGCCGGGCGGATCGCCGCGCGAGTCGGTCCGGGCGACGCCTTCGCACCGTGGAACGACCTGCACTTCCTGGTATTGGCGGCACGCGGCGACGAAAGCGAGCTGCATCAGCTCGCGCAGAGTTTTCGCAGTGGCATCGATATCCGTCCGGCCGTGGTATCGAGCGGACAAATCAAGGTCACGGCACGCGTGCAACTGACGGCCGCCGATGAAGATCCGCAGCGCTGGCTCGACCGGGCGCTCGCCACTTGGTCGCAACGCACGACGACGTCGGCATCCGCGTCTGGCCAGCGCCAGATCGTCACCGGCCGCATCGACTCGCTGCCGCCAGCGCCGCGCGCGAGCGACGCCGTGTTGTATCCACAGCTGGAGTTGTGCCAGGCCGAGTATCAGCCGCTGATTCCCGCCCGCGGTCTGATCGGCGACCAGTGGCACCAGCGCTTGCGCTTGCGAGCCACGCCCACCCAGACCATCGGCGTGCTGAGATCCGACATCGCGGAAGCCGCGCGCCACGCCGGCACGCTGGCCACGCTGGACCGCATGGCCTTGAAGCTGGCACTCGACAATGTGCGATTCCACCGCGACAGCGGAAGATCAGTGCGCATCCAGGTCGAAGTCGACCTGGCGACACTGATCGATCCCGGCTTGCTGCCGTATCTGACCGAACTCATCCGCGCCAACGGGCGCCAGGATCCGGGGTTGACGCTGGAACTGGACACCGACGGCGTGATCGAACGCCAGATGCTGCTGCGCCCGGTCATCGACAGTCTGCGGCAGATCGGCATCCAGCTGTGCCTGCGCGATTTCGGCATGCAGAAGGAAGCGCCGCGATTGCTGCAGCAGATCAACGTCGATGCGATCAAGCTGGATACCGATCTGGCGCTGCAACCCACCATCGCTTTCGCCACGATCATGGCGCAAGTCCGCGACAGCGGCGTCCCGATCCAGGTCGAGGACGTACCCGATCGCGCGGCGATCACCAACCTGTGGGAACTCGGCGCCGACTACATCCAGTGCGACCTGCTGCGACCGCACGGCGCAGACCTCGATTTCGACTTCCAGGCGCTGGTGGCGTAACGGCTGCGCGCTGAATGCGAGGCCCAAGCCGGTCGCCCCTGGCGGTGCGCTTGTTCGCGAATCGAACTGGCGGCGACCATGCGGACTGCCTTTTTGTCCGCAAAGGACGCAAAGAGAGCCAAGAACCAAGGTGTTGATGTTGTGCTGGCTTTGCTTTCCTTTGCGTTCTTTGCGTCCTTTGCGGACAAATGATCTTCTTTCAGTCACTTGCGGGATGTTTGGCGAGAGTCCCGGTCGCCCCTGTCGGTGCGCTTGTTCGCGCAAATAACTCACGGAAGTAGGTCACGTTGCCTGCGCAGCAGGCTACGTGACGCTGTCCATTGTCACGTAGCCCGCTGCGCAGGCAACGTGACCTACAAACAAATGCTCTACAATCAAACGTTTAGAGGATGTTCTGTGAGAGTAGCAGTCACCCCTGGCGGTGCGCTTGTTCGCAAATCGAACTGGCGGCGACCATGCGGACTGCCTTTCTTGTCCGCAAAGGACGCAAAGAGAACCAAGAACCAAGGTGTTGATGTTGTGCTGGCTTTGCTTTCCTTTGCGTTCTTTGCGTCCTTTGCGGAAAAATTCTCTCTTTCAAATACTTGTGCAATGTTTGGAGAGAGAGCGACCGTCCATGGCCGGTCGTGCCGTTCGCTGCGAGGACTTCACGGTACTCGCGCTACTACCAGTCGGTGCGCCCCGGCAGTAGTCCTTGCAGCTCCACATCGGTCAGATTGCGCCACTGGCCGAGCTTGAGGGTACCGAGCTTGATGTTGTCGATGCGCACACGGCGCAGTTCGTTGACGCGATAACCGAAGGCAGCCGCCATCAGGCGAATCTGCCGGTTCAGGCCCTGCGTCAACACGATGCGGAATCCGTACCTGGCAATGCGTGCAGTGCGGCAGGGCAGGGTCATCTTGCCGTGGATGATCACGCCCTTCGACATGGCCGCCAGGAACTCCGGCGTGACCGCCTTGTTGACGCCGACCAGATATTCCTTTTCGTGATGGTTCTCGGCGCGCAGGATGTCGTTGACGATGTCGCCATTGCTGGTCAGCAGGATCAGGCCTTCCGAGTCCTTGTCCAGCCTGCCGATCGGGAAAATGCGTTCCTGGTGACCGACGAACTCGACAATGTTGCCGGACACCGACTCCTCGGTGGTGCAGGTGACGCCGACCGGCTTGTTCAGCGCGATGTAGACATGCTTTCGGCCCTTTTTCTTCGGCCGCTGCTTGAGCAGTGCGTGGTCCACGCGCACCTCGTCGCCGTCGGCCACATCCATGCCGAGCGTGGCGACTTCGCCATTGATCGTCACCCTGCCCTGCTCGATCAGTTCATCCGCCTCGCGACGTGAGCAGAATCCGGTCTCGCTGATGTGTTTGTTCAGGCGCATGGCGGGGCAGCGGTGAGTAGTAAGTGGTGAATGGTGAGTAAAACCCGGTGATTCCGAGCCCTGCGGTGACCGCTGAAAGCCCGTTTTCCTGCGCTGCATGGTAGGTCAGGTAGACGCACTGCTGACATCAGAAGCGACGCGCACCGCTACGCCAGCTTGTTCCACCCCTCCCAGCCGAGCGCACGCAGCGTTTCGATGTTGCGGCGATAGATCTCGTCGGTGTCCTCGATGACCTCGATGGCGCGGTCGATGCTCGATTCGCGCAGCAGGTGCAAGGTCGGATAGGGCGAACGGTTGGTGCAGTTCTCGATCGCGTCGGGCGCGGTATCGGCGAACTGGTAATCGGGATGGAAGCTCGCAACCTGCAGTTCTCCTTCCAGGCCAAGCGCTGTCACCGTGGCCTCGGCGATTTCCAGAAAGTCGTTGAAATCGTGGAAATCCTGCATTACGTGCGGATGAATCAGCAGCGTGGTTTCGATGGCGTCGACATCCGCCGCAGCGAGCACCCCGAGTTCCTCGGCGAGATCGGCGACCAGTTCATCCTCGCTGGTGGCCGCGCTGACCTGCAGGCGCACGCGGCCCTTGATGTAAGGCGCCCGCGCGAACGGGCAAAGGTTGAGGCCGATCACGGCCTGTTCCATCCAACGGCGGGTGGCGACAACCACCGGATCATCGGGTGCGGATGCGGACACAGGTACGCCCATCAAACTGGTCAAGGATCGCGATTCTGCCGCGTTGGCTGCTGCAATTGGTGCGCTTGTTCGTGCAGCGAAGCAGGGAGCGGGTTTACCCCGCGAGCTCCGTGCCTTTGTGGGAGCGGGTTTACCCCGCGAGCTCCTTGCCTTTACGGGAGCGGGGTTACCCCGCGAGCTCCTTGCCTTTGTGGGAGCGGGTTTATCCCGCGAAACCTGTCGCCGAGCAAATCCGCTCCCACATGAAAATCAGAGACCGCGGGTGAGCGCTCGCGACACCAGGTCGCTCCCATGCTGTGCGCACCAGGCGTCGCGCGGCCTGTTTGCATTTCGCGCCAGCGCCCGATCGCCCGGAACGGGCGAACTTCACCACGGCAGTTGCTCTCCGCGCGCGTGCAGGAAACCACCGCTGTGCTCGAGCTCGAGCGCGTTGATGCGTTCGATCAACTGGGCGGCCGCGCTGGCCGCATCGATGTCGCCCAGCCCGCCGGTCATGTCGGTACGCACGAAGCCGGGGTGCAGCAAGGCGACGACGATGCCACGCGGCTTGAGATCGATGGCGAGCGACTTGCCGGCGACGTTCAGCGCGCCCTTGGACATCCGATAGCCATAGTAACCACCGGAACTGTTGTCGCCGATCGAGCCCATGCGACTGGTGATGAATGCGATCTTGCTGCCGCTGCCAAGGTTGGGCAGCAGCGCCTCGGTGAGCAGCAACGGCGCCAGGGTGTTGGTCTCGAACTGGCAACGCAAGCCTTCCGCAGCTTCGCGCAATCCGCCCAGGCTCTCGCGCTGCAACATGCCGGCATTGTGGATCAGCACGTCGATGCGACGTTCTCCGACCGTCGCCAGCAGGCGGTCGAGATCGGCCGACCGGGTCAGTTCGATACCCTCGATGCATTCGGCGGCAGTTGTGGGCAGCATCGCTCCCGGCGCGCGGCACACAGCGATCACCTCATGACCGGCAGCCAGGTATTGGCGCGTCAGCTGCAGGCCGATGCCACGGGCGCTACCGGTGATCAGAATTCGCGACATGGCAAATCTCCTCGGCTGCGGGTCGCTGCATCTTCGCACCTGGGCGGTGCTCGGCGTGTGCGTTTGGCCACGGAGTTCGCAATCGAACACCGAGTGCAGGGCGGTTGGCCGCTCGAAAGTGCCATCTGTTGCCGATTGCCACCAAATCGGCGTGATTTACGCCAGATCCAGGGACACGCAAGGGGGTTTTTTCCGTCCCCGACCTTGTGGCACGCTCTTTGCGACAGGGTCTGCACTCGATGACCCAACAAGGAGTTTCCCCAATGCGTCTTGGACTGACTCGCTGGAGCGTGCTGGCAGTAGCCCTGACCGCCGCAGTCGCTGCCCACGCCGCCGATCTGGTGGTGGCCGCCGGCGCCAATGCCGACACCGGCAGCCGTTCGGTGCGGGTGCCGGCTGGCATCGCGGTGGGCGTCATCGACACCGGCAGCGGCGATGTCATCGTCGAGGCCGGCGCGATCACGCGCGACATCGACACCGGCAGCGGCAGCGTCGAACTCGGCGCCAATGCCAGCAGCGAACGCATCGACACCGGTTCCGGCGGCGTACGCCTGGGCACCGGTGCCCAGGCCGGCGTCATCGATACCGGCAGCGGCAGCGTGCGGCTGGGCAGCGGCTCGCGCAGCAAAGCCATCGATACCGGCAGCGGCAGCATCAACGGTGCCGATCGCGTGCTGATCGACGGCGACATCGATACCGGCAGCGGCTCGATCGAACTCGGCAGCGGTTCAATCGTGCGCGGCAAGGTCGACACCGGCAGCGGCAGCGTGAATTTCACCGGCGTGGTGGTCGAAGGCCGGATCGATACCGGCAGCGGCAACATCACCCTGGTGGATTGCCAACTGCGCGGCGACCTTATGACCACGCGCGGTGAGGTCAAGCTGGAAGGCAGTACCAGCGTGGGCGGCGATCTGATCATCCGCAAGTCCAGGTGCTTGGGAATCTGCTGGGGCGAAAACCGACCGACGCGGGTGGTGATCGGCGCCGGCGCCACGCTTGCCGGGGACATCGTGAGCGAACGCGAGACCGAACTCTGGGTGCACGAAAGCGCACGCATCGGCAAGGTCAGCGGCACCCAAGTCAAGCGCTTCAGCGGCGAGCGCCCTTGAGCCAGGGGTAGCGGCAGACGAGCGCCATGCGATGCGGAGCTTCCCGATGTCTACAATGGGCGCCCGTCCGCACTCGCGCATGATCATCGATGGCCAGCCTGAAATCGATGCTGAGCCTGCTCGCGGAGCACGAGGCGCTGCTGCTGGCGCTGCTCGAAGCAACCGACGGACTCACCTTGAGCGAACTGGCGTTGCGTCTGGCGTCGCGCGGCAGCGACGCCATGCCGACTCAGGGTGCACTGCAGCGGATGCTCGATCTGGGCATCGTCGAGGAACGACCCGGCGAGTCGGTGTACCTGGAGCTGAGTTTGCCGTTGCGCGGCTTCCTCGGGCATCTGCTGCATTCGCACGAGTTGGTGACGCCGGAAGCCATCCGTGGTTACGTCAGCGAGATCGACGGCCAGGCTAACGCACTGGTCGATGCCGGTCTGCGCGGCGACGCGCAGGCGGCGGTGCTGGCGCTGGAGCGCATGGCTGCGGCGATCGAGCGGGTGCGCCACTACGCCAGCGCCAATCACGATGCCATTCTCGAACGGGTGCTGCGCGCCAAGGCCGGCGCCGACGGTTTCAGCGTGCGCGAGCGCTATCTGCGCATCAATGCGCTGTGGCAGGACTACCTCAGCCCACTGCGCGCGCTGGTGGAGCCCGGCGAATGGGCGCACGCCAGCTTCGACCGCCTCGGCGATATCCTGCTGTAAGCGCGTGAGGCGTTCATGGCGCACGGTGTGGTCGCCGACGCCTGCGAGCGCACGCGCGCCAGACTGGTGCGAATGCGCGCGCAGGCGCAGGGTTGTTATGCCGACGCCTACCGCGAACTGCTGCCGCTGTACGAGCGGGCGCGGCGGCAGAACCTGATCAGCGAGGGCTGCGGTCGCTGGCTCGAGCACCTGAGCCGCCATGGAGCGTCGAAACTCGCCAGGGTGCTTCCGGTGGCGCGGGTGAGTTGGCAGGGGCAGTTCAACGACGCTGCGCTGGCTGCGCGACTGGTGGCGCTGGTGCGCTTCGACCCGGTGCCGCCGCCGCCGTTGACGGATGCCGCTGGCGAGCGCCCGGACGTGGTCTCGGTCAGTCGTCTGCGCAGCGCGCTGAGCGCTGCGGCGCCGATCGACGACCAACGCTTTCCCGGCGGACCCAAGCACGAACACGCGGACTCGCGCGGCGAGGCAGTGGCGCGCTTTCGCGACTCCAAGGTTGGCGCCGTGGACGCGCCGGCCATGGTCCATCTCAGAGGAATGCCGGGCGCGCTGCTGCAGTCGGCCGAGGGCTGCATCGATCTGGCGCAAGCGACCGCCGAGCACGGCGCGTTTATCTTCGCGGTGGACGATCTCGAGCGCTTCAGACTGAGCGGCAGCGTCGCCGTCGTCGAAAATCGCGAGGCCTTCTTCGCCGCCGAGCGCTTGCAGGTGCATGGACTGCCGGCGCGCAGTTTTGTACTCGGCAACGGGCGCCTGTCGCTGCGTCTGCGCAGTTGGCTGGCGCAACAGACGAGTTCGGCGCCGGCCATCGAGTTGTGGCACTGCGGCGACTACGACGCTGCCGGCCTCTGCGATTACCTTGGACTGCGCGTCGCCGGGGCCAACGTGCGCTTGTTCGTTCCTGCCGATCTGGATCAGTTGCTGCAGCGGTACGGCAAGCCGACACTGGTCATCGGCAATGCCGAACTGGACGGACTGCGTCGGCGCATGCCCGACCGCGACGTCGACGCGGTTTGTGCGTTGCTGCAAGCGCACGGCTGTGGACTGGAGCAGGAGCTGCTGCTGGCCGCCGCGCAGCACGGCGGACCTGCGGCGCGGTAGACTTTGCGGCGAACGCCAGTTTCTGCTGGCGACGACCGCGGAGATAGCTGATGAGCAAGGGCCTGAACCAGAAGAAGAACGAGAAGAAGCAGCCGTTGAAAACGCCCAAGGAGAAGAAGCTGGCCAAGCAGGAAAAAGCCAAGGCGAAATAGCCTCGGCGATGCTGGCCGCGCGGCGACCGCGACATGCAGCCTGGCTCCGACGTCACGCAGTTGCTGCAGCTGTGGCAGTCCGGCGACCAGCGCGCGCTGGATGCCTTGCTGCCGCTGGTTTACGACGAGTTGCGGCGCCTGGCGGCGCATGCACTGCGCGGCCATCGGGGACATGACACGCTGCAGCCGACCGCGCTGGTGCACGACGTGTTCGTGCGCCTGCTCGGCGCGGCATCGCTCGACATCAGCAATCGCAAGCACCTCTACACCACCGCCGCCAGGCTGATGCGCCAGGTGCTGGTCGACCGCGCTCGAGCGCAGTTGCGCGACAAGCGCGGTGGCGGGCAGTGGCAGCGCGTGGATCTGATCGAGGCACTCGCGCTGCCGATCGAACAGGATGTCGAACTGCTCGATCTGGACCGCGCGCTGGCCGAACTCGGTGGCCTCGACGAGCGCATGGCGACAATGGTCGAGCTGCGCTACTTCGTTGGCCTGGAGGTCGCTGAAATCGCCATGCTGATGGAGATCGACGAACGCACCGTCTACCGCGACTGGGCCATGGCCCGCGCCTGGCTGAAGCAGCGGTTGGCGTGACCCGGTCTCACCCAACATCCCACAAGTGATTGACTTGTATGGGAGCGACCCTGTGTCGCGAGCTGTCGCCCAGAGCTCGCGACACTAGGTCGCTCCCACATGTTCGATGCGCGTCCCCGGCGTCAGCCCGCCGGCACTTTCGGCGTATGTTTGGCCATGTCCACGAATCCGCCGACCAGCCCTTCGCAACTCCGCTTCGCGCGCCTGCGCGAGGAGTTTCATGCGCTGCTCGGGTGTTCGCTGGCCGAGCGAAACCCGCGCCTGACGCGTTTGCAAGCGGACGACCCGAGCCTCGTCGACGAGCTGCGGGCGCTCCTCGATAGACTCGACGAAGCCGATCTTGCGCCGACGCCGACCGATGATTTGCGCGGCCAGCGTTTCGGCCCGTATCAAGTCGAGGGCGAAATCGGTCGCGGTGGCATGGGCGTGGTCTATCTGGCGCGCCGCGTTGATGGCGCCTTCGAGCAACAGGTCGCACTGAAGCTGCTTCCCGGCGGCACGCGCTCGCGCGAGCTTGCCCAACGCTTCCTGCGCGAGCGGCAGATCCTGGCGCGTCTGGATCACCCGGCCATTGCGCGCCTGATCGATGGCGGCGTCGATTCCGGCGGGCGTCTGTGGCTGGCGATGGAATACATCGATGGCGTCGACCTGACGCGCGCCTGCGCGTCGCGTGCGTTGTCGCTCGACGCTCGAGTGATGTTGCTGATCGAGATCTGCGCCGCCGTCGCTTATGCGCACAGTCGGCTGGTGGTGCATCGCGACATCAAGCCTTCGAACATCCTGATCGACGCGCTGGGGCGCCCACACCTGCTCGATTTCGGCATCGCGCGCTTGGACGATGATTCCGGGTTGTCGGCCACGCTGACCGGCAGCGCAGCGTTGACACCGCGTTACGCGGCGCCCGAGCAAATGGCCGGCGAACGCGCCACCACCGCAGCCGATGTTCACGCGCTGGGGGTGGTGCTGCGCGAGCTGGCCGACGACGCCGCGCCAGAGCGGGGTGGCGCCGGGCGACGTGCCGAACTGCTGCGGGTGGTGGCCAAAGCCACGGCCGTTGATCGCGAAGCCCGTTACGCGGGTGCCGCGGCGCTCGCGGACGATCTGCGCGATTGGTTGGCCGGACGCTCCCTGCGCAGCGGCATCGGCAGCGCCCGAGCACGTTTGCGCGCCACGCTGCACCAGTATCGATGGCCGCTGGTGAGTGCGCTGGGGGTGCTGCTGGCGATGGCGATCGGCACCGCGCTGACACTGCGCCAGGCCGCCATCGCCGAGCGCGAGAGTGCGCAGGCTCACGCCAATCTGGATGCCTTGTTGAACGTGCTGGCCGCCGCCAGTCCGGAGGTCTACGCCGGGCGCGAGCCACGTGCCAGCGAGTTCCTGGTGGAGGCAGCGCGCCGGCTGGAACAGCAAGCCGGAGAAGATCCCTTGCTGATCTGGCGCAGTCACTCGCAGATCGGCGTTGGATTGATGAACCTCGGTCGCTTCGCGGAAGCGGAAACGTTGCTGCGCAGGGCATTGCAGGCGCTGGATCAGTTGGCGCCTCGCGACCTCGGGCGCGAGCTGGACACCTTGCGCTATCTGACGCTGGCGCAGCGTGGTGGCGCCGATGCGGCGGCGGTGCAACGCGTCGGCGAGCGCATCGCCAGGGTCGTTGCCGAACCCGGCGCGCCGACAGGGCCGGCGATCAGCGCGCTGTCCAGCGCAGCGAGCACGTTGTCGCGACTGGGCACCAGCAGCGCAGCAATGGTCTGGTTGGCGCAGGCCGAAGCGCTGCGCCAGGCAGCGCCCGAGATGCCGATCGAAGCGCTGGAAAACTACTGGCGCCAACGGGGCTGGGCGGCACTGCGCATGCTCGAACTGGATGTCGCACAGGCGTCGCTGGCACAGTCGTTGGCGGTCATCGACGCGGCGCCCGCCGCATTCAGTGCGCTGCGACGTGCTGAGGCCGAATTACTGCTGGCGGATGTCGCATTGCTGCGTGGCGACGTGGCGTCGGCGCGAGCGGCACTGTCCAGAGCCGTGCCAGCGTTCGACGCCGAATATCCGGCGGATCACCCGGAACGCGTCGGCTTGCTGCTGATCGACGCACGCATCCAGCTGGCGTCGGACGCCGCCGCCGCGGCCCTGCAGCAACTCGACGCGGCCGCGCGACAACTGCGCGAGTGGGAGCGCGGCTCCAGCGACGACAGCCAGCGCCAGGATGCGCAGATCGCACGCGCACTGCGTGCCGAGGCGCTCGCAATGCTCGGCGATTGCCCGTCTGCCATCGACCTGCTCGGTGAGCACGAACCAGCGCTGCTGATGAGCCGCAGGGCGATCTGGCAACGCGCGGCATTGGTCGTGACACGACTTTGTCGAACGGGCAGTGCCGAGTGAAGGTGGCCGACCGCGAGTGCCCGCACCGACGCATGGCGGATCTGCCGATGATCTACGAGTAGCTTCGTAAGTTAGATTAAGCAAGATCCATGAAGGCTTAATCGCAAAAGCATTGCTTGTCTACGACAGCGTTCGTATGTTGGGGCCGCACCACCCCACCACTAAGGAGTACAGCCATGTTGCGAAGCCTGCTGATCTCGGTCGCCCTGACCGCCGGAGCCGCTCTGTTTCCCCTGCAACTCATGGCGCAATCGACGCCGATCCGCGGTCCCGTCGAATTTCGCACCGACCGCAATCCGACCGAAATCTCCGAATACGTCAGCGCCGTGGACCGACGCCTGCAGCGCGGTCGTTATGACCGCATCGATTCGAAAGACCGCGTATGGATGCTGCGCCAGATCGCTGCGCTGAAGGCCGAACTGGACCTGGTGCAATCGGGCGGCAACGCGCCGCCGCGACTGCAGATACTCGCCGGCGAATTCGAACTCGGCGTGATCCGCATCGAAGAAGGCAGCATCATCTGCCGCGTCGAACGGCGCACCGGCACGCGCTTCGAAGAAAACCGCTGCTACACACAGAAGCGCCTTCGCGAAGACGAGGAACGCTCGCGCGACACGCTGCGCGAATGGAAGCGCCCGCAGGCCATCGGTGGGTCCGGGGATGCTTGAGTCCTTCTGACGCAGCTCAGGGTGGCGCGGCGCACGTTCCTGCATCTGCCGCAACCGGCAGGGAGGTTGGATCCGCCCGCGTTCGCGCCACCCGATTGATGTCGCTCAACAGCGGTACGGCGGTGCAGCGTTAGTGTGACTCAACGGCCCGCAATGCACGCAGAGTCTGCTGTTGGAGGTGTCCTGATGGCCGATGTCACTCCCCGGCCTTTCCGCATTCTGTCGCTGGCCGGAGGCGGTTATCTTGGTCTGTACACGGCTTGCGTTCTTGCCGGACTGGAAGCGCGCGCGGGCGAGCCGTTGGCGCGCCGTTTCGATCTGATTGCGGGCACGTCGGTCGGCGGATTGCTCGGGTTGGCGCTGGCTTTCGAACTGCCGGTGGCGAAAATCGTCACCCTGTTTCGCGAACGTGGCAGCGAGATCTTCTCTGCGCGTGGATTGCCGACCAGTCGCGTCGGGCGATTGCTCGATCTGACCCGCGCCGTGTTGGGTCCGAAGTACTCGGGCGATGCCTTGCGTGCTGCGCTGGACGAGATCTTCAACGGTCGCTGCCTCGCCGAGGCCAAACACTCGCTGGTGGTGCCGGCGGTGAATGTGTCGCTGAGCCAGACCAAGGTGTTCAAGACGCCGCACGGGGAAATGTCGATCGGCGACGGGCATGTGTTGGCAGTCGATGTGGCCATGGCGACCTCGGCTGCGCCCGCGTATTTCCCGTCGGTCAGGGTCGGACCGCATCTTTACGCCGACGGCGGCATTTTCGCGGTGGCGCCGGACCAGGTTGCGCTGCACGAGACCGAGCACTTTCTGGGCGTCGCGCTGAAGCGCGTCAGGATGCTGTCGATCGGCACGGCGACCGCCGGCTACCGACCGGCCGACGGGGTCGACGCCAACGATGGGGCGGTAGGCTGGTTGTCCGACGGACGCCTGATCCTGACCACCGTGTCGGTGCAGCAGCAGCACGTCGAATCGATGCTCGAGGACCGCCTCGGTGCGCGCTATCAACGACTCGACGCGGAGTGGCCGGAAGCAGCTGGACTGGGCATCGATATCGCCACGCCCGAAGCTGCCGAAGTACTTGCGCGGATGGCCGAGCGCACCCTGGCGCGGATGTCGAGTTCGGCCTGGACACAGGCGCTGGGACGCTGAGCCGAACCCGTTCGAAGCTTGGCGTGGTCGCGCATTCACCGCAAACTGCGCTACCTTGTTCGCCCATCGGCATGACGGACGCTGTAATGGCCAACCGACCGCGAAAGACTCCGACTGCGTCGGGCGCGCAAGCCGCGCCGATCGGCGTTGGCGTGATGACCGAATCCAGCCGGCCGCCGGCCGGAACCGAAAGCCCCACCCGGAGTGTTCCGATGTCCGAGAGTCCGCAGGACCGCAATGTCGATCAGATCCGCGACATCCTGTTCGGTGGCCAGATGCGCGATTACGAGCGCCGCTTCCAGGATCTGGCCGAGCGCGTCGAGAGCGAGAGCGCGCGTCTGCGGCAGGATCTCGACAAACGCCTGACCCAGCTCGAAAAGCGTCTCGACGAACAGGTCGAGAAGCTGACCCGGGCGCAGCGGCAGGAAGCCAGCGACCGCACCCAGGCGGTCGACGATCTCGAAAGCCGCGCGCTGCAGGCGCAGCGCACTTTGCGCAGCGAACTGCAGGGCGGGCTGCAGACCCTGGAAGGCGAAGTGGCGACACGCGACGAGCGCCTGCGCGAGGAACTCGCCGCGTTGCGCCAGTTGCTTGCCGAACGCGTCGGCGAGCTGACGGCGCAGCAGGTGCGCGCCGACCAGGACGTGCGCGCAGACAAGGTCGGCCGTGCCGACCTGGCGGCACTGCTGACCGAGGTCGCGCTCCGACTCAAGGGCGAGTTCGAATTGCCGCTGCCGCGGCGTTGACCTGACCCGGCAGCGGACCGACCCGTGTCCGAATTCGACCGCTTGCGGGAGGTGCTGCTCGCCGACGAGCGTGCGCGCCTGGATCGGCACGAATCGGCGATCGAACGGACGCGCCAGGCGCAAGCGGAACTGCCGCTCAAGCTGCCGCAGTTGCTGGAAGCGGCGCAGCGCGGCGAGGGGCGCGAGGCGCTGCATCGCGCGCTGGCGCCGGCAGTGGCTGCCGCGTTGACCGACGCGGTCAGGCGCGACCGCCGTACCATCGTCGACGCGCTGTTCCCGATCATCGGCCCGACCATCCGCAAGTCGATCGCCGAGGCGCTGCGCAGTTTCGTCGGCGACCTCAACCGCGCGCTCGAACAAAGCCTGTCGTTGCGCGGCTGGGCCTGGCGCTTCGAAGCCTGGCGCAGCCGGGTGCCGTACGCGCAGGTAGTGGTCAAGCACACGTTGCGCTACCGCATCGACCACCTGTTCGTGATCGAGCGCGAGTCGGGCCTGTTGCTGCATCGTTATTCGGCGCCGGAATTGCCGGACCTCGATTCCGATGCGATCGCCGGCATGCTCACCGCGATTGGCGATTTCGTGCGCGATTCGGTGCAGGCGCCAGCCGATTCCGACGCCGGGCTGGCTTCGGCCACGGTCGGCGAACACCTGTTGCAGGTGCATGAGGGGCCGATCGCGGTGCTCGCCTGTTTCGTGCGTGGCGTGCCACCGAGCACGCTCGCCGAACTGCTGTCGACCGGGATCGAAAACCTGCATCGTGGCCAGGCCGCCGCCGAGCAGGTCGCTGCGGCATTCGACTGGGACGCAGAGGCAACCCGCGAGTTCGACATCGGCGTGCTGTCGCAGTTGGGCATGCCGACGACACCGCCGCCGCCGGCACGCTGGCCGATGGTTCTGCTCGCGCTGCTGCTGTTGACACTGGCGGCGTGGCTGGGGATGCGCGAGTGGCAGTTGCGCGGCGAGGCGCAGCGCCTGCGCGCCGCGGTGGCGGCGACGCCCGGCTGGCAATTGCTGTCGCTGCAGCGCGGCCAGCGCTGGTCGCTGCGACTGCTGCGCGATCCGGATGCGGCGACGACCTCCGATCTGGCCGAGCGCGCCGGCATCGACGTCGCGCGGCTCGTGATCGCGGAGATCCCCTATCTGGCGCTCGACGATGAGGCGCTGGCGCGGCGCCTGATGCGTGCGCTGGCGCCGCCGGACGAGGTGCAGATCGAGGTTGTCGATGGCGTTGCCCGCGCCAGCGGCCACGCCCCGGCAGCGTGGATCGCGGCCTTCAACGAACGTGCTCCGCTGCTTGCCGGCATCCGGGGACTGGACAGCTCAGGAATGGTCGGCACGCCGGATCCGGCGCTGGAGCAGGAATGGCAGACGCTCAAGGACGCGGTCGAGCGCGCGCGCATGCGGTTTCTGCGCGGCAGCAGCGAGGCGACCGCAGAGCTTCCGGCGTTGGCCGACGACATGCGCCGGGCGCTGGAACTCGGGCGTATGCTTGGTCGATCGTTGTCTTTCCAGGTGCAGGGTTGGAGCGATGAGGGCGGCAGTCAGCGGCGCAATCTGGAACTGCGCGCCCGGCGCGCAGAAGTACTGCGCCAATACTTGCTCGCGGCCGGCGTGCCGGCCGCGCACATTGTGCCGGGTCCGGACGATGCAACGCCGACGCTGCCGTCCGCCGGCGTACGCTGGATCGAAGGCGCCACGCGATGACTGAGCAACCGCGCAAGATCTGTCTGCTCGGCGATTTTGCGGTCGGCAAAAGCAGTCTGGCCGCGCGTTTCGTGCGCAATACCTTCTCCGAGAAATATCTGACCACGGTCGGGGTCAAGGTCGACAGCAAGATGGTCGAGCTGGGCGACGACCGCGCGGTCAAGCTGGTGGTCTGGGATCTTGCCGGCAAGGCCGAACTCGACAGCCTCAACAAGGGCTACATCCGCGGCGCGCACGGGCTGATGCTGGTCGCCGACGGCACCCGCGAGGCCAGCCTGCGGGCGGCCTTGTACCTGTGGATGCAGTCGCAGAAACAACTGCCCGGCGTGCCGGTGGTGATGCTGATCAACAAGCTGGATTTGATCGATCGCTGGGAGGTATCGGCCGCGGACGTGGCGCGTCTCAAGGAGAGTCTGCCGACCTACCGCACCAGCGCCCGCGACGGCGACTGCGTGGAAGAGGCGTTTGCCACGCTGGCCCGCGCGATCGTGGAGCGCAACGCATGAGGAACTGGCCGGATAGCGCCACGACCGCGTTGACGCGATACCTGGTCGATCGCGCCCACCCGCTGGTGTTGAGCCTGGACGCCGGACGCAAAGTGCGCGAGGTGCATGGCGATGGCACGCGCTACGGTTATCCGCTGGGCGATTTCAGCGAGCTGCTCGATCTGATCGACAACCTGCTGGTGGGCGCGGATGACCGCCAGCCTGCGGTCTGGCCGCTGGTCGACATCGGCCGTGGCCATCATGCCGCGGTGCTGTGGATTCCGGATGCGCCGTTCGACCATCTGGCGCTGACCGATGCCGACACCTGCACCGCCGAGTTGACCGAACGTCAGCAGGCGGCGAACGAACTGGCGCTGTCCGGCATCGAGAAATCGCGCACCATCCGCGAGCTCAAGAAGACCCGGGCGGAACTCGAGGCGCGCAGCCAGGCGCTTGCCGACACCCAGAAGTTCCAGAAGCGCCTGATCGACACACTGTCGCACGACATTCGCACCCCGCTGACCTCGATCAGCGGTTATGCCGCGCTGCTGGAGCCCTACCTGACCCACAACACCGCGCTGCACCGTGCGCTCGGCGCGATCCAGCGCAACGCGGTTTATCTGAAATCGCTCGCCGAGAACCTGCTGCAACTGGCAACAGCCGGTCAGGTCGATGTGGCGCTGCTGCAGCGGCGCCCGTTCGTGCTGGAACAGTTGGCCGCCGATGTCGAGGGCGTGGTGCGGCCGATGGCCGATGGCAAGGGACTGGCGCTGAGCGTGCAGGCCAGCAGCAGCGTCGAGCGCATGCCGTTCTACGACGATCTGAAACTGCAGCAGATCCTGGTCAATCTGCTGTCGAACTCGGTGCGCTACACGTCGAACGGGCGTGTGGAAGCCAGGCTCGTTTTCGACGGCAACGAGCTCACGATCAACGTCAGCGACACCGGCGCCGGCATTGCGCCCGAGTATCAGCAGGGCGTCTTCGAGCCGCTCAATCGCGGCGCCCAGCAGGGCCGCGAAGGCGCGGGGCTGGGCCTGTCGATCGTCAAGCAGTTGGTCGAGCAGATGGGCGGCAGCGTCGAGCTCGAATCGGCAGTCGGCGTCGGCAGCCGCTTCAGCATCGTTCTGCCGGAGGCGATCGCCGACGACAGCCAGCCGCCGACGCCGCTCGGCGACGAGCCGCTTCTCCACCTCGCCAACCATCGCGTGCTGATCGTCGACGACGACCCCGATATCTGCGAGCTGTTGCTGTGGTCGCTGCGCGACATCGGCTTCGCGCCGGAAATCCTCGACGACCCGGCGCGGACCCTGGCGCGGGTGGCAGAACTGCAGCCGGGACTGGTGCTCATCGATGTAGACCTCGGTACGCGCTCCGGCTTGACCATCGCCCAGGAACTGCGGCTGCAGAAGTACAGCGGCGCGCTGGTGGTGTTTTCCGGGGCCTCCGATACGCGCACGCGGCGCGCCGCGGAGAAAGCCGGCGCCGACGCATTCCTTGCCAAACCGCTCGATCTGCGCCGGTTGTTGGCGTGGATGCGCGGGATGTTGCCGGCGGCGTGAATCCGGTGAGCGCGCAGCATTCGTAGCTGCCGCAAGAGCCGTTCAGGTTCAGGCACAACACCCTCCCCGATGTTCGGGGAGGGCTGGGGAGGGGTCAGGCAAGGAACCGTTCCAACGATCTTGGGACTTTCATGCTTGCGGGTGGCGCACGCGCCATGACTGTTGGTCAGGGACGTCTGCCCAGGCGCCTGGCCATCGCCTGCTCGATGCGAGCGAGCAAGGCTGGATCGCTGATCGCACCGTCGTGCACATACACTTCGACGCCATGCGCCGGTACCACGGCGCGAGTCTGGCCAGTGGTTGCCGCGCGAACCTCATGCCCGTCGAACGCGGACCGCCAGTCCAGCGTCTGCGACGGCAGCAACTCACCGAGCGCAAACGTGGTCTCGGTATCGCCCTTGTTCAACAGCACCAGCGCCGTCTGCTGCGTATCGCCGTGTTGCAGCACGCGCAGGAAAGCGGCGCGATCGCCGGCAAACTCGAGGTTGACCTGGATTCCGCGCTGCAGAGCCGGCGTCGCCTTGCGCACCTGGGCGATGCGCTTGAGGTGCTGGTGGATCGGGTGGCTCGCAGCACCCGCGATCCGCTCGGCGCCGAAGTAGTTGCGGTTGCCCTTGTGCTCGGCGGTGCCGCGCATGAAGCCGATCTCGGAGCCGTAATAGACCACCGGGATGCCGCGCACGGTGAATAGCAGGTTGTGCGCGTCGATGAAGCCGGTGTCGCTGGCATTCATGCGCGCCATGTCGTGGTTGTCGTAGAAGGTGGTCAGCTCGTAGGGGTTCGCGTACGGGCCGTCTTCCAGGAACAGCGCCTTTTCGATGGTCGCGAAATCGCTGCCCGGCTTCTCGAACACCTCGGTCATCGCGCCCTTGAGCGGAAAGTCGAGCACGCTCATGCCGCCGTTCTCCGGCCAGGTGTGCTCGGCGATCTTTTCCGGCTCGAAGGCGAAGCGCTCGCCGAACAGGAAGATGCCGGGCCGGTGGGCGCGAATGCGCGCGTTGAAGGCCTTCCAGAAGGCGTGCGGCATATGGCCGATGGTGTCGATGCGCAGCGCGTCGGCGCCCTGGTCCAGCCACTGAGTGTAGGCACCGACAAAGTACTCAAGCACCTCGGGCCGACGGTCGTCGAGGTTCGACAACTGCACCAGATCCCTTTCTGCACGGTAAAAGCGGTGCAACGGCGTCTGCTCAGGCGTCAGTTGTTCCGGTGGCAGGTTCTGGTGGTCGGCGACCAGCGTGCCGTCCTTGTCGTAAAGCTCACCGAACTTGGGCTGGTCGACCGGCATGCTGAACGATGGTGAGCCGTGGTTGGCGACCACATCGAGCACGGTCTTCAAACCGCTGGCCTTGAGCGCCGCGGTCAGCCCGGCGAAATCCAGATCCGGACTCGGCAGGTGCTCATCGAGTACGTAGAAATTGACGCCCCAGTAACCGTGATATCCGGTCTTGCCACCGTCGCTCATGCTGGCCCCGTAGATCGCCGGGTCGCCGCCGCTGAAGGCCTCGTCCGGGTTATCGACGATCGGTGTCAGCCACAGCGCGGTGAAGCCCATGTCGGCGATGTATGCGGCGTTGTCGGCGATGCCCTTGAAGTCGCCACCGAGGTAACCGATGTTGTCGACCACGCCATCCGGCGTGCCCGGTGTCGGCCGATCGAACGTCGGGTGCGCGCCGCCCTGCTCGCGCTGGTCGTTGCCCGGATCGCCGTTGACGAAGCGGTCGGTCAGCACGAAATAGACGTTCTCGGCGGCGAAGGGTTCGAGCGTGCCGTAGTAGTCGGCGGGTGCTTCGGTCGACAGCGGAGGCGGCGTCGCGGCGCAGGCGCCGAGCAGCAGGAGCGCAGCCAGCAACAGCGAACGTAGGTCACGTTGCCCGCGCAGCGGGCTACGTGACATCGAAGGGAGAGTGTCACGTAGGCCGCGTTGCGGCCAACGTGACCTACGGGTCAATCGCAGCATCCGACTTCCTCCTCAATGCGCCGCGGCCATCGGCCCGAGCGGCGCCGATTTGGGCTCATGCACACGGATCAGGCAGACGGCGCCGATGATCAGGCTGGCGCCGCTGATGATCAGCGCGTAGATCGGCTGATTGTCGAACAGCACACGCAAGGTCAGTCCCAGAAGCGTTGCGGCGACGATCTGCGGGATGACGATGAACATGTTGAAGATGCCCATGTAGACGCCCATGCGATTGGGATCGACCGAACTGGCCAGCAACGCGTAGGGCATCGACAGAATGCTCGCCCAGGCGACGCCCACCAGTGCGAACGACCCGATCAGGTACACCGGTTGGCTGACCACCGCCATCGACAGAAAGCCGATGCCGCCGAGGATCAGCGACACGCAGTGCACCAGCCGGCGATTGAGCACGACCCGCGAGGCGTAGAAGCTCAGCAGCAATGCGACCGCCATCGACGACAGTCCGTAGTACCCCATGTAGGAGCCAACCAGATCGGCCGCATTCTGGAATGCGGCATTGGCCGCCGCGAAGGCCTCCGCCTGCGCCGGGATGCTCATGTCGAATGCCGTCGCATCCGGCGCCGGTGACTTGAACACGTGCTCGGTCAGCGCCGGCGTGGCCATGCTCCACATGCTGAAGAAGGAGAGCCAGCTGAAGAACTGGACGACGCCGATGTTGAACATCTGGCGCGGCATGGTGAGGATCAGGTGGAAAATCTCGACGAACAGGTTGCCGCCCTTCTTCTCTGCAGCGAAGCGTTCGAGGTCGTCGGGCGGGTACTCTTTCGTGGTCAGCACCGTGTACAGGATGCTGATCAGGAACACGAAGGCGCCGATCGCAAAGGCGATCTTCACAGACGGAGGCACCACGCCCGGTCCTGCTTCGTTCGAGACCCCCATCTGGGTCACGAACCACGGCAGGTTGCTGGCCACCCAGGTGCCGATGCCGATGATCAGCGTCTGCATGACGAAGCCATAGGAACGCTGGCGCTCGGACAACTTGTCCGCCACCAGTGCGCGAAACGGCTCCATGCTGATGTTGATCGACGCGTCCAGCACCCAGAGCAGGCCAACGGCCATCCACAGCGTCGGCGAGTGCGGCATGAACAGCAGCGCGATCGAGGCCAGGATCGCGCCGATGAGGAAGTACGGCCGGCGGCGACCGAGGATCGGGTGCCAGGTACGGTCCGACAGATAGCCGATGATCGGCTGCACCAGCAGGCCGGTCAGCGGCGCCGCGATCCACAGCATCGGCAACGCATCCTTGTCGGCGCCCAGCGTCTGGAAGATGCGCGACATGAAGCCGCCCTGCAGGGCAAATCCGAACTGGATTCCGAGGAACCCGAACGACATGTTCCAGATCTGCCAAAAGGACAAGTCGGGTTTCTGATTCATGAACCACTCCCAGGCGACCTCGGTTACCCCATCGATGATGCCTCTCCCGCGCAGCGACCGGCACCGCTGCGCCCCGCCGCATCGTAGGTGGCGTGGACGGCGACGCACAGGGGATGCATTCGTATTCATCCTCAGGCGAGCGCCGCGGCGGCCGGCGCCGCGCCTTGCTGCGATGCCGACAAACACCGAGGTTGGGGACGATTCGCCTTAGCCTTTGCGGCGCAGCAGTGCTTAAGTCAGCTTGAATACGTATGCAGAAGAAGCTGGCTAGTTTGCCAAGTCAGTATTATCGCCCCATCTCGCCGTCCTGAACGTCGGCGTAAAGGTGACTGGCGCAACCTGACGCTGCGCCGTCGAGCAAAACGAGTCGACTTGGGGGGTTTCAACATGGTCCACAAGCGCAATTTGTTGAGTTTGGCACTTGCATCCGCTTTGCTGGGATTTCTTGGTGCGAATCAGGTGCACGCGCAGTCGGACAACACAAACAGCGAAGACGAGGCCACCGCTGACAACACATCAAAAGCTGGTGCGGGAGACGCAGCCGAGCTTGATGTGGTCGTTGTGACCGGCATTCGCGGCGCAATCGAGAGCTCGACGGCGGTCAAGCGGTCGCAAACATCGATTGTTGAATCGATCTCGGCGGAAGATATTGGCAAATTGCCGGATCAGTCCATTGCGGAGTCGATTGCGCGATTGCCGGGTCTGTCTGCTCAACGCGTCGCGGGTCGCGCCCAAGTCATCAGCGTGCGCGGCTTGTCGCCGGATTTCGCCACCACCCTGTTGAATGGTCGAGAACTTGTCAGCACCGGCGACAATCGCAGTGTCGAGTTCGACCAATATCCCTCGGAACTGTTCAGTGGCGTGACGATTTACAAGACTCCGGATTCGGGTCTGGTCGGACAGGGTTTGTCGGGCACAATCGACATGCGCACCGTGCGGCCTTTGGATATTGCAAATCCAGTCTTCGCGGTGGGTGTCCGCGGGCAGCACAATTCGTTGGGCAGCGCAGCCGATTCCAGCGCCACCGGCAGCCGTTTCAATCTGAGCTACATCGGCAAGTCGGAAAGCGAGGTTTT
Organism: uncultured Rhodanobacteraceae bacterium; assembly: GCA_937928755.1. GTDB lineage: Bacteria > Pseudomonadota > Gammaproteobacteria > Xanthomonadales > SZUA-5 > JADKFD01. Next base: position 32,897 of record CALEZI010000172.1, read on the forward strand.
CGGATACGCGTTGGGTATCTCCCGCACCGATACGCCGATTCAGGAAAACCAGGTGGGTCTGTATGAGCCGTGGGAAGCGATCGGCGAAGGTTGGCGCCCGGGTGTGCCGGCGGGAACCTTTTACTCCAACGGCATCAAGGCGTTGCGTCGCACCGGTTATACCGAGCGCACCGGCATGATGGGCACGTTCCAGCTTAGCCCGAATGAATCCTGGATCAGCACGCTGGACCTGTTTTATTCTACCGCCGACCAGGAAGACACCGCCAACCAGTTCGAGGTCAATCTCGGTGACTACAACGGCGGTTATGATCGCTTGAATGTCACCAATCCGATCATCAATTCCAACGGAACCTTCGTCGGTGGCACGGCAAACAATGTTTATCCCTTGGTCCGCGGCATGTACAACAAGCGCGAGGACACCATCAAGGCATTCGGATGGACCAATGAGTTCTTCCTGGACGATATCACCCTGACGGCCGACATCAATTGGTCGCAAGCAGATCGCGAAGAACTCAATCTGGAGAATAATACGCAACGACGCAATCCGACCCCGAGTCTGGATTCAATCGATCTGCGCTACCGCAACAATGGATTCTCGCAGTTGACACCGGGTCGAAGTTATTCGAATCCAGCCGATCTGTTCCTGGATAACACGATTTACGGCTCCGGTTATGGCAAGGTGCCAAGCGTTGAGGACGAGCTGACTGGCATCAAGTTGCTGGCCAACCTCCCGGGATTCGATTCCGTAGACATGTTCTCTTCGTTCGATATCGGCATCAACCGGGCGGAACGCGACAAGTCCAAGCGCCAGCCGGAGGGTCCGATCAATCTGGGCGCGCAAGGTCCTATCGCGGTGGGTAGCCAGTTCCAGTATCGCCCGGTGAGCCTGGGCTTTGCCGGGGTGGGCACGATCCCGTCGTGGAACGTGCCCGGGGCGGTCAGGCAGTACATGAGTTTCGAGCCACGCGAAGATCTCGACTACCTGATTCCCAAGGCGTGGGACGTCAACGAGGTCATCACCTCCAGCTGGGTACGCGCCAATATCGATACCACCTGGGGCGACACTCCAGTACGCGGAAACGTGGGTATCCAGGCCCAGCATGTCGATCAATCGTCGGATGCGAACTACTTCGATCGAACCCGCCCTGAAGGACAGCAAATTCAACCGATTGGCGGCGGCAAGTCGTACACCGATTACCTGCCAAGTCTGAATCTGTCGTTCGAACTGGCCGAGAACCAACAACTGCGCTTTGGACTTGCTCGGCAAGTGGCACGCCCGCGCGTCGACCAGTTGCGCGCTTCGCTGGAATTCGGCGTCAACACGGCAACCGGTGAACCCGGAGGTGGCGGCGGCAATCCACTGCTCAATCCGTGGGAGGCCAATGCAGCCGATTTGTCATGGGAGTATTACTTCGCTGGCAACAAGGGCTACCTGGCAGCGGCCGTGTTCTACAAGGATCTGCGTTCGTACATTTATACGCAAACCGTCAGCGGCTATGATTTCAGCGACCTGCTGGCCGGCTACGTGCCGCAGCCTGGCACCCCACCGGTGCAGCAGTTCGGCAACTTCACCGCACCGGTCAATGGCGAAGGCGGCTCGTTGACTGGACTTGAGTTGACCGCTTCGGTACCGCTGGACATGATGTCCGAGTCGCTGGAAGGATTTGGCGTGTTGGCGAATGCCAGCTTCTATGACAGCAATATCAAGATTCGCGACCCGGAAAGCGCGTCGAGCGTAGGCAGCGGCGAAATCGACTTGCCCGGGCTATCGGATCAAGTCTTCAACCTGACGGCCTACTACGAGAACGACGGTTTCGAGGCGCGCATCAGCCAACGATATCGCTCGGACTTCATCGGCGAAATCGGCAACTTCAACGGCAACCGCACCCTGCGTTATGTCGTTGGCGAGAACATCACCGACGTACAGGTGAGCTATTTCTTCAAAGGCAAACTGGAAGGTCTGAGTGTGTTGCTGCAAGCGAGCAATCTGACCAACGAAGCCTATCGCACCTACGCCGGTACCAAGGATCGTCCACTCGAGTACATCGAGTGGGGTCGCACCTACATGCTCGGGTTCAGCTACAAACTCTGATGACGGGCAATCCAAGGTAGCTTCCAACTTGAAACCGCCGATCGCAAGATCGGCGGTTTTTTTTCGCCCGCGTATAAGCCCAGTTCGGGGCTTGTCACCCAGAGAGAGGTCGGGCGCGCAGGACAGCTTTCATTGACTGCGTCGAATTGCGCGCTGGCGGTTCCCTGCGCGTCGTCGCCGGATCTGCACCAGGCGCTCCCCAAGCGCTACCACCCGATGGTCGATCTGCTCACCGAGGCCGAGTGCAGGGAGATGGTCGAAGGCACCCGCCGCGTGCTCGACAACTCGACGGCGGTGCTGCCGACGCACGCGGAGTACATCGCGAAGACCTGCGCGGCGAAGGGGAGGTAGAAGTTCCCATGGCGCCAGTTCTTGATTCGTCATTGCGAGCGCAGCGAACAATCCAGCGCCCTGCATTGCTGTTGGCAAGGCACATGCAGAGTCACTGGATTGCTTCGTCGCTACGCTCCTCGCGGGTCCACGGTGTGCATTTTGGTAGCGCGTGCAGAGCGGAACCCGCACAGCTTCATCGAGCGGATTCCGCCGCAGCCTTGCAGCAATGCTGACGGCGGAATCTTCGCCTTTGGCGAGGGTTCGCCCTCAGCTTGCCTTGCTCCACCTGTGGGAGCGGGTTCACCCCGCAAGCCTTGGATCCTGGCTTTCCTGCAGAGCCAAAAACAGTCAAGAGAGAGTCAAAAGCTCGCGGGGTAAACCCGCTTCCACAATAGAGCGGCCTTATCGAAGTTCGATGTTCGATGACGCCCCGGGCCACACCATCCGCACCCGAACCTGCTGGCGCTTGGCATCGAAATACGCGGCCTCCGCAGCCCCATCCCGAGCCTTGTGATCGGTGCTCACGGTGAAGGTTTTGCCACCGGCCAGAACCGAGCCCGGCGCACGCGTCCATCCATGCACCACCAGCTCGATGTCGCGTTGCACCGGCTTGCCGCGGTAGTCGCCCCCCTTGCGGGTCAAATCGATGGCCAGGGTTCCATCGCGGTGTGAGGCCGCAAAGCTCAGCAGCTCATGGGCGCCGCTCTCGATCGCCGTGCGCGTGGCGCCGTCGTCGTCGTACATCTGGCCGCTGGCCTGGCTGACCGACGCGTCGGCCCAGTAGTGCAACTCCAACTTCGCGGTCGAATACTGCGTGGTGTTCTGGATGACCGGGATCATCGGCACGAAGGCGCCGGCCTTGACCAGCACCGGGATCGAATCGGGACGCGTCTTGAGTTGCACGGTCTGACCACCCTCGAATCGGGTGCCATCGAAGAAATCGAACCACACGCCTCTCGGCAGCGCCAGCTCGACGCGCTTCACCCGCTTGTCGGTGATCGGTCGCACCAGGAAGGCATCGCCCCAGTAATAGGCGTCGCTGCGATCGATCAGCCTGGTGTCGTTGTCGTCGCCGAAGAACAGCGGGCGCATCAGCGGCAGACCGGTGGTGCTGTTCTGCCAGGCCAGTGTGTACAGGTAGGGCAGCAGTCGGTAGCGCAACTGGATCGCCTTGCGCGCGGCATCGATGGTCCTCCTGTCGTGGAACACCGGCTCGGAGGCGATGTGGTCCTGAGCGTGCGGACGGAACACGGGTTGGAATACGCCGTACTGCAGCCAGCGCAGATACAACTCGCGGTCGAAGCGCTTGCCGCCGGCGAAACCGCCGAGGTCCGAATGGATGTAGCCCATGCCGAGCAGGCTCATCTGCAGCGCCAACTCCACCTGCGGCTTGAGGCCGCCCCAACTGCGGTCCACATCGCCGGTCCACGGGATCATCCCGAAGCGCTGCGAGCCCGGCGCGCCGGCGCGCATCATGATGAACGGGCGGCGCTCGGGATAGTCGCGGACATGGTTCTCGTGGACCAGCTTCGCCCAGGTGTGGCCGTAGGCGTTGTGCACCTCGTCGGCGATGCCGTTGACGTGCACAGTGTCGGAGGGATGCACTTCCGGCTCGCCGAGATCGCCCCACCAGCCGGCCACGCCCTGGCGCATCAGCCCCGCGTAGATGTTCCAGAACCACAACGCGGCCTCGGGCTTGAACACATCGATCAGGCCGGTGTTGCCGAAGTAGAAGTCGAAGGTCTTTGGTCGGCCGGCCAGGTCCAAGGCCAGCACCCTGGCGTCGACCGCCTCCTGCCAGCGCGTCGACGTGGTCAGGATGAACGGTTCGGTCACCAGGATCGTGTTCACCCCCTGCGTGGTCAGGTCGGCCATCATGCTTTCCGCGGTGGGAAAGGTCGTGCGGTCCCAATCGAGTTTGCCCAGGTGCCCCTGGATGTTCTTGCCGAACCAGTAAAGGTCGATCACCACCGCGTCCAGCGGAATCGCGAGATCGATGAACTTCTGCACAGTGGCACGCACCTCGGCTTCGGAGCGATAGCCAAAGCGCGAGGCGTAGTTGCCGAAAGCCCAGCGCGGCGGCAACGGTTGGGTGCCGGTAACCTTGACGTATTCGTGGATCAGTTGCGGATAGGTCGGCGCCGCGAACAGCAGATACGCGGTGCGACCGCCGACCGCCTGGAACTCCAGGATGTCAGGCTCGGTCTTGCCGATATCCAGCGTGCCGCTCGCCGAGTTGTCGAACAGCAAGAGGTACTTGCGGCTCGACATCACCGCCGGCATCGAGAAGTACATCTGCTGCGACTCGGTGGTGTAACCGTAGTGCGGCTTGTTGTAGAGCGGCAAGCGATGGCCGCGCCGATCCATGCCGAGCACCCGCTGGCCGCCGCCGATCAGCTTCTCGCCGTCGGACAGCTTGAAGCGAAAGCCACGCATGGTCTGGTAGGCATAGCCGCCCTGCTCTTCGGCAACCAGCAGTTCGTCGCCGCGGTAGTAGCTGACGCGCAGCGGTGATTTCTGGATGCGCGCAGTGAGTTCGGGGGTACGGTAGATGAGTTCGCTGGCCGACTCGATCAACTCGGCGGTGACCGGCGGCGGCGGCGCGGCGATGCTGAAGGACGGAAGCTGTTTGACGCCGGGCGGCTCGTAGAACGCCTCGATCGCGCCCGGCTGATGGAAGCGCAAGGTGAGTGTGGCTTCGTCGCTGCTGATTTTCAGGCCATCGGGGGTGAGGTCGTGTTGACGATAGTGGGCGGCGGAAAGCGTCGATGCGAACAACAGCAGCGCCAGCGCAACCAGTAGGTTGGGCAAAGCGCAGCGTGCCCAACTACGATCATGGGGAACTTGGGCACGGCCTTCGGCCTTGGCCCAACCTGCGTGCCTGGTCACGTAGCTCGCAACGCGAGCAACGTGACCTACGACGGATGGGTCAGGGCGTCGTCCTGCAAAGGCGAAGGCCCGCTTTTCCCTTTTCCCTTCTCCCTTTTCCTTTTTCCCGACCTCCATCACTGCACCTCGAACAGATAGGCCGCGCGCGGCGGCAGGGTGAGCGGCGCCATCGCGCCGTCGGGCATCACGTTGAGCGGCACCATCACGCCGCTGCCGAGGCGATCGACCAAAGTGTACTGGCCGGCATCGAGATGCCAGTTGGCGCTGATCTCAAGCGCAATCGAAAGGTCGAAGCTCGCCGTATCGGTGCGGCTGAAATTGGCGACGACGATCAGCCGTTGCTGCGGATTCCAGCGCGCGTAACTCAACAGTTTGTCGCTGTAGCCGGGGGTCGCGGCAAGGTTGAGCTGGTGCAGGTCGGCGTAAGCGCCGCGCAGCCCCGCGGCGCTCGACACGAAGCTCGCCAGATTGGCGTGGAAGGCACGCAGGTCGCGCTCTTCCGGCGTCGACGCGCCGCCGTCGAAGGCGCCGCCATTCATCCAGCGTTGGTGCGCGGGCACGCCGAAATAGTCGAAGATGGTGCTGCGCGTGGCCTTGCCGAAGCCGGCATCGGCGGTCGCTGCCTCGCCCACTTCCTGGCCGAAATACCACAGCACCGGGCCGCTGCCGATGGTTGCCGAGACCAGCATCGCCGGCTTGCCGATGGCCGCTTCTCCGGCGAACGCCGGGTTGGCGATGCGCTGCTCGTCGTGGTTCTCCAGGAAGCGCAGCAGGTGGCGGTCGATGTCGGCGTTGCGCTGCTGCATCTCGATCAGCGGCGAACTGCCCGATTCGCCGCGCATCACCTGTTTCATCTGGTCGTAGAAGTCAACCTTGTCGTAGATCGCGTCCATCAGCCCGAGGCGGATGTAATCGCGGAACAGCGGGCGCTGGTAGATCTCGGCGATCAGCAGCGCGTCGGGTCGGCGCTGTTTGATCGACGAGTTCAGATAGCTCCAGAACTCCACCGGCACCAGTTCGGCGATGTCGAAGCGAAAGCCATCGACGCCCAGGTCCAGCCACCAGTGGGCGATCTGGCGAAACTTGTTCCAGCTCTCCGGCACCGGCCGGTCGGCCCAGAACTCGGCATGCGCGGCGACATCGCGACTGGCGTATTCCGACGGCAGGCTGGGGAAATCATGCGTGCCGTCCGGCCGCACGCCGAAGTTGATCTTGACCGTCTCGTACCAGTCGTCGAACTTGGGCTGCGCCGCGCGCGAACCGTTGCCGGTCCATTTGGCCGGATTTTCGTCGAAGCGACCGTCGGCGAGCGGATGCTGCTCGCCGCCGAGCGGCTGGTAGCCGGCCGGCCACTCGGGTACGCGGAAAGCCTGCCCCGGGATGTAGTAGAAGCTGTTGTCGCGCGCGTACTCGACCGTGGTGTCGTCGCCCTCGCCGAAATCGCGCACGCCCGCCGGCTTGCGCAGCGAACGATAGCCGCGCGCCACATGATTGGGCACGATGTCCACGATCACCCGCAGGCCGTGGGCGTGGCTGCGCGCGAGCAGCGCCTTGAACTCGTCGAGGCGCCGCGCCGGATCGACGGCGAGATCGGGATTCACGTCGTAATAGTCGGTCACCGCATAGGGCGAGCCGGCACGCCCCTTGACCACATCCGGATCGTCCGCGGGAACGCCGTAGCGCTCATGGTCGCTGATCGACGCATGCCGCGGCACGCCGGTGAACCACAGGTGGGTGACGCCGAAGGTTTTCAGGCTGGACAGCGCGGCGTCGTTGAAATCGGCGAACTTGCCGACACCGTTCTCGGCGATCGTGCCCCACGGCTTGTTGCGGGTTTTCTGGTTGCCGTAGAGGCGGGTGAACACCTGGTAAACCACCGGCTTGCCGCTGTAAGCGGGTGTTGCGGTTGCTGCCGATGTCGGCGCCGGGCGTGGCGTCGGCTGCGCGCAGCCGAGCAGGAGGGCGACCAGCGCGCTGGTCAGGATGAGCACAGGCCGACGCATGGCGATCCCCGATGAGGCGAGCGCTCGATGTTAGTCCAGCGAAGCTGCATGCGGCGGCGACCTGGCTGCCCTGCAATCGAATGCATCGGCAGCGAAGCGGTGGGAGTCCCTGCCGCTCCGCTTCGGTGCGCACCTTCGCACACCAAACTGTCAGCGACCTCGGAGTGTTTTCTGTCCGCAAAGAACGCAAAGAACGCAAAGAGAGCAGGAAGCGGTGATTGTGCAGAGGTCAGATTTCCCCTTGCCGAATCGCTTGCTGGTTTGTTCTCTTCTTTGCGTCCTTTGCGTCCTTTGCGGATAAATGTCTGTCTTTCAGTCACTTACGATAGGTTTCGAGAGAGCGGGTTCATCCCGTGAAAGCAGTCGCGGAGTAAATCCGCTCCCACAAGGAATCCAAACCTTGCGGCATGTTTGGAGCTGGAGGCGGCGTTGGCGTTGCAGGAGAAACGGGGCTGCGCACGCGCATTGCTGCGGAGTCAGCCGGCGACTGCGGCGTCAGGGAGGACGTGCGGGTGGCGACCCGATCAGTGGTGGCTGCGAGGTACAGCTCGCTCCTACAATCGAGGGCACACGTCCAGCGACTGATTCGATGAAGCTCATTCGGGTTGCAGCACTTGTCTTGTTACTGGGAGGCAGCGCCATGGCGCAAGTCGCGCAGGTGGGCGCCGGTCGCATCGAACGCCTCGAGGCGTTTGCGTCGCAGCATGTCCCGGCGCGCAACATCGATGTCTGGTTGCCCGACGGCTATCCGGCGCAGGCGCCTTATGCCGTGCTGTACATGCACGACGGCCAGCAGTTGTTCGACGCATCGCGCACCTGGAACGGGCAGGAGTGGCGCGCCGACGAGGTCGCCAACGAGATGATCAAGAGCGGCAAGACGCGGCCCTTCATCATCGTCGGCGTCTGGAACGCTGAGCCGGCGCGGCACAGCGAGTATTTCCCGCAGCGCGCGTTCGCCCGGCTCGAGCCCGCCGAGCAGGCGCGTCTGTACGCGCTCAAGCGCGAGGCGGATCCGCTGTTCGCGCGCCCGGTGGATTCCGACAATTACCTCAGGTTTCTGGCTTCCGAGCTGAAGCCGCACATCGACGCGCACTACGCGGTCGCGCCCGGAGCCGAGCAGACCGCGATCATGGGTTCCAGCATGGGGGGCCTGATCTCGATGTATGCGCTGGCCGAATACCCGCAGGTGTTTGGCGCCGCCGCGTGCCTGTCGACGCACTGGTCGGGTACGGTGACGCCGGACGATCGGGCTGCGCAGGAGGCGCTGTTGGCCTGGGTCGAGGTCGATTTCCCGGCGCCGCGCGGGCAGCGCATCTACATGGACCGCGGCGACCAGACGCTGGATGCCTGGTACCCGGCGCTGCAGACGCGCGTCGATGCACTGATGCGGGGCAAGGGGTATGGCCGCAACGACTGGCTGTCATTGGTTTTTCCCGGCACCGATCACAGCGAGAACGCTTGGTCGGCGCGATTGCACGTACCGCTGCAATTCGTGTTTCCGCCGCTGCGGTAGAGGGCAAGCCGGAGATTTCCGTGGCTTTTTCGTGGGGCCGAGCTTGCTCGGCTGCACGTCCGCGCATTGCGACAGGACTGCAACAGCAGCGGAACAAGTTCCGCTCTGCCAGAAGCGCGTGATCCCTGGGCCTGCTGGCGTGTATCTGTTTGTCGGGGTTTAATCGCCCGCTTTCATTCTCGCCGGCCCCCATGAACCAGCTGGAACAACTGAAGCGCTACACCACCGTCGTCGCCGATACTGGCAACTTCAGGCAACTGGCGCAGTTCGCGCCACGCGATGCGACGACCAATCCATCGCTGATCCTGAAGGCGGTGCAGCATCCCGACTACGCACCGCTGCTTGCCGACACCGTTGCCGCCCATCGGGGCGAGCCGCTGGACCGGATCGTCGACCAGGTGTTGGTACGCTTTGGACTCGAGATCCTCAAAGTGGTGCCCGGTCGGGTCAGTACCGAGGTGGATGCGCGGCTGTCGTTCGATCGTGCCGCCACCGTCGAACGCGCACATCGAATCATCGCCGCGTATGCGCAAGCCGGCATTGGCCGCGAACGTGTGCTGATCAAGATCGCATCGACCTGGGAGGGCATCCAGGCCGCCGCGCAGTTGCAGCGCGAGGGCATTCGCTGCAACCTGACCCTGCTGTTTGCCTTTTGCCAGGCGGTGGCCTGTGGCGCTGCCGGCGTGCAACTGATTTCGCCGTTCGTCGGACGCATCTACGATTGGCATCGCAAGCAGGCCGGCAGCGCCTGGGATGAGCGCGCCAACGCCGGCGTCAATGATCCCGGCGTACGCTCGGTCAGCGAGATCTGGCGCTACTACAAGCGCTTCGGCATCGCCACCGAAGTGATGGGCGCGAGTTTCCGCAATGTCGGCCAGATCACCGCGCTGGCCGGCTGCGACCTGCTGACGATCAGCCCGGAACTGCTCGCAGCGTTGCAGGCGAGCGAGGAACCACTGCCACTGCAACTCGACGCGGCGACCGCGCGCGTCGCCGAGCTGAGCCCGGTCAGCTTCGACGAAGCGGGTTTCCGTTATGCACTGAATGCCGACGCCATGGCTGGCGAAAAGCTGGCCGAGGGCATCCGCGCGTTCGCCGCCGATGCCGGCCAGCTCGACCTGATGATCGAACGGCTGCGCGGCTGATCTCGCGTCGACGGCGCAGATTGGCGAGCGCGCTGCGATCCAGGCAATTCGCGATCGAGTCGGGGGGCGACGGAGCAGCACAACCGGGCTATTCTGATCGACCGGGGCTTGCATCTGGCGCGCCTCCTGATTTCGGCACCATGCGAATATGCACAAGGCGTGGAAAAAGGCGCTCGATCGCCTGGGCTCGGAGTTGTCTGCCGAGGACGTACAAACGTGGTTGCGGCCGCTGCAGGCCCGATTTCGGGGCGGCAATCTGTTGCTGTTGGCGCCAAACCGTTTTGTTGCGGACAAGGTCGCGAAGCTGTATCTGGAACGGATCCGCGCATTGGTGGCGGTGCTCGATCCCAGCGTGCTGGAAGTGCGTGTCGAGCTGGGAACCGAAGAAAGTGCGGCCGTTGCAACAGCGGCTATCGAACGCGCGAGTGGGCCGGCGCTGGATGCGGAGGTGCGTTTCGACGGCAAGCTGGATACGCGGTATCAGTTCGACAACTTCGTCGAGGGCAAGTCCAATCAACTGGCTCGCGCCACCGCATTGCAGGTGGCTTTGAAGCCAGGTCTCGCCTACAACCCATTCCTGTTGTATGGCGGCACTGGCCTCGGCAAGACGCACCTGCTGCACGCGGTGGGCAACCTGATCGTGCACAACAACCCGAGGGCGCGCGTGCTTTATGTGCGCTCGGAGGAGTTCATCCGCGCCATGATCCAGGCGTTGCAGCACGGCAAGGGCGACGAATTCAAACGCATCTATCGCTCGGTCGATGCGCTGCTGATCGACGATATCCAGTTCCTCGCCGGCAAGGATCGTACCCAGGAAGAGTTCTTTCACCTGTTCAACGCCTTGTACGACGCCAAGCAGCAGATCGTGATGACCTGCGACCGCTACCCGAAGGAAGTCGACAAGCTGGAGCCGCGCTTGAAATCGCGTTTCGGCTGGGGGATCAGCGTGGCGGTGGATCCACCGGATTTCGAGACTCGCGTGGCTATCCTGCTGCAGAAGGCCGCCGCGGCCAACATGGACCTCGACGAAGAAGTCGCCGGGTACATCGCACGACGCATGCGTTCGAACGTGCGCGAACTGGAAGGCGCCCTGAACACGCTGCATGCGCACGCGAACCTGCTCGGGCGCGATCAGGTCGATCTCGCTTTTGCGCAATCCACGCTGCGCGATGTGCTGCGCCCGCACGAGCAACAGATCTCGCTGTCGAACATCCAGAAGACGGTTTCCGACTACCACCGTATTCCGCTCAGCGACCTGCTCGGCAAGAAGCGCACGCGCACCTTGGTACGCCCACGGCAAATGGCGATGGCGCTGGCCAAGGATCTGACCGCTCACAGCCTGCCGGAGATCGGTCAGGCTTTCGGCGGTCGCGACCATACAACCGTGTTGCATGCCTGCAAGGTGGTGCGGGAACTGGTGGCGACCGATGCGCGCACACACGACGACTGGGACAAACTCGTGCGGTTGTTGAGCGTATAAGAGGCGCCGGAGGGATCGGCGTCGGGCGCGGACTGAGGGTGGAAGACCTGTGGATAACCGATGGACGACGTGGGATGAAAAACTTGTCCACAATCCATCCCCAGGGTCCGGGGCGTTTGCCACACAGGTTTCTGCTTGACAAACGTATTAGAAATCAAAGAGTTGTTGGATATTCACAGGCGGCGTGGTCGCTCATCATCATCATCAGTTGTTCTTCTCAAAGAAAGAAAAGAGCTTAAAGGAGCACTCGCACTATGCGTTTCAGCGTCCAACGAGAGGCTTTGTTGCGGCCACTGCAGCAAGTGGTTGGCGTGGTCGAGCGGCGGCAGACCCTGCCGGTATTGGCCAATGTGCTGATCCGTGTCGAGGGCGACAGCGCGAGTTTCACCACGACCGATCTGGAAGTCGAACTGTCGGCACGCATGGCGGTCGATGCGGCGCAGGCCGGTGAGATCACGGTACCGGCACGCAAGTTGTTCGACATCGTGCGGGCACTGCCCGACGGCTCGAAGATCGAACTGAAACAGGAAGGCGAACGCGTCAAGCTGAGTTCCGGCCGCTCGCGTTACACCCTGGCGACCTTGTCGGCCAGCGAGTTCCCGGCGACCGAGTCGGGCGATGTGCAGGAGAGCATCGAGATCGACCAGGGCACGTTCAAGAAGTTGCTGGAGCGCAGCGCTTTCGCGATGGCGGTGCAGGACGTGCGCTATTACTTGAATGGCTTGCTGGTCGAAGTTCGCTCCAACGGATTGCGCACGGTGGCAACCGACGGTCATCGCCTGGCACTGGCGGAGACGGCGGGAGTTGGCGACGGCGACATCCGTCGGCAGGTGATCGTGCCGCGCAAGGGTGTGCTGGAACTGCAGCGCCTGCTCGAGGGCGGCGATGCTCCCTTGCAATTGGCGTTCTCGAAGAACCACATCCGCGCACGACTGTCGGACAGTGTGGTGGTCTCCAAGTTGATCGACGGGCGTTTCCCGGACTACGAAGCGGTGATTCCTATCGGTGCCGACAAGGTGGTTCTGGTCGATCGCGACGCGGTGCGGCAAGCACTCTCGCGCGCATCGATCCTGTCGAACGAAAAGTACCGCGGGGTGAAGATCGAAGTATCGCCGGGTGTGCTCAAGGTGGTGGCGCACAATCCGGAGCAGGAAGAGGCGATGGAGGAGATCGAGGCCGACACGACGGTCGATCAACTCAGCGTCGGATTCAACGTCAATTACCTGCTCGATGCGTTGGCGGCAGTGGATGGCGAGCGTGTGCGCATTCGCTTGCGCGACGGCGCGAGCAGCGCGCTGGTGGAATCGCCGATGGACGACACCACGCGGCATGTCGTGATGCCGCTGCGGTTGTGATCGCAGCGATACTGAGGCGCAATTTGCGGGGCCGCCAACGCGGCCCCGTTGCTTTTGTGGCAAGGCGATGCGCGTAACTCGTCTGACCATAACCGGCGTACGCTGCCTGCAGCAGGTGGAGCTGACGCCGTCGCCTGGCATGAACTTGTTGTTGGGCGGCAATGGTGCCGGCAAGACCAGCGTGATCGAGGCGCTGTATCTGCTGGGGTCGGGCAAATCGTTTCGCTTTGGCGGCTTCGAATCCTTGATCGCCCATGGCGCGCGTCAACTGCAGATCTATGCCGAGTTGGAACGCAGCTCCGGCGTTGATCGCGTCGGTTTCGAGCGTTCCCGTTCGGGCTGGCGCGCCCTGCGCAATGGCGATCGTGTTGCCGAACTGGCCGAACTGGCAACGTTGGTACCGGTCGTCTGTTTCAGTCCGGAGTCGCACGGGGTGATTGCCGGTGGCTCGGAAGTGCGCAGGCGTTTCTTTGATTGGCTCGTGTTCCACGTGGAACCAGAGTTCAAGGATGCGTACAGGCGCTACGCGCGCCTGCTGACACAGCGCAATGCTTTGCTGAAGCAAGCGCCCGATCCCGGCTTGTTGGCGACCTGGACACAACAAATCGCGGAAGCCGGCGAATGGTTGGCGCGACTGCGGGATCGAGTGTTCCCCGATTTCGCAGCGGCGATGCAGACCACACTGCAGCAACTTCTGCATGAGATGGGCACAACCTGCGTCAGCTATCGCCGCGGTTGGCGCGAGGGCATGTCGCTGCTGGATCGCCTGCACATGCTCGAATCGCGCGAGTGCATGCTGGGCTATACGCTGGCCGGGCCACACCGTGGAGATTGGTCGGTCGAGTTCGAAGGCCACGAAGTGCGTCAACATGGATCGCGAGGACAGCAGAGGCTGGTGGCTCTGGCGGCGGTTCTGGTTGCGGCGTCGCTGTATCGAGCGCGTCGGGGCGAGCCGCCGCTGGTTGCGCTTGATGACTTGGCGTCCGAGTTGGATGTCGAACATCAACGTCGGGCGCTCAGCGAATGCGGACGGCTGGGTGCGCAACTATGGGTGACCGGAACTCAGCAATCGCCGGCGCTGGCGTCGTGGATCGGGGAGGTCCGCAGGTTCCACGTGGAACAGGGCACGGTCACCGTTGCAACTTGAAGCCGAGCGCGTCGAGGTGGCATGCCCGCGATGGCCGTGCGTCCGGTACCGGCCCTGTTTGTTCCACGTGGAACAACGTGGGCTGCAGCCTGAGACTTCAGCGCCGCCGCCCCACTGCTATACTCCAAAGGTTGCGCATGGTGCCCTGGTGTAGTGCGCACTACACCCACCGCAAGCGCCTGGCCAGACAGCTGGAACATGAGCGAAGAAACCCAAGAACTGCCCAGCGGCGACAACCCCGCTGACCGTAAAGCCTACGATGCCGACTCGATCAAGGTCCTCAAGGGTCTGGACGCGGTGCGCAAGCGCCCTGGCATGTACATCGGCGATACCGACGATGGCACCGGCTTGCACCACATGGTTTTCGAGGTCGTCGACAACTCCGTCGACGAAGCGCTCGCCGGATTCTGCAATCAGGTCAACGTGCTCATTCACGTCGACGGCTCGGTCACGGTGAGCGACAACGGTCGCGGCATCCCGGTGGCAATGCATCCGGAAGAGGGCAAGTCGACCGCCGAAGTCGTGATGACGGTGCTGCACGCCGGCGGCAAGTTCGACGACAACAGCTACAAAGTCTCCGGTGGCCTGCATGGCGTCGGCGTTTCGGTGGTCAATGCACTGTCCGAAAAGCTCGAACTGCGCATCGAGCGCGACGGCTACCTGTGGGAACAGGAATACAAACTCGGCGATCCGGTCTACCCGCTGCGCCAGGTGCGAGTCTCCAACGGCCGCGGTACCACGGTGCGTTTCAAGCCGAGCACCGAAATCTTCACCGATGTCGAGTACCACTACGACATTCTCGCCAAACGTCTGCGCGAGCTGGCGTTCCTCAATTCCGGCCTGAAGATCGAGCTCAAGGACGAACGCAGCGATCGCGCCGACGTCTTCCAGTACGAGGGCGGTATCCGCTCCTTCGTGCAACACCTGGCGCAACTCAAGACTTCGCTGCATCCAAGCGTGATCAGCATCGAGGGCGTTTCCAACGAGATCACCGTCGATCTCGCCATGCAGTGGACCGATGCCTATCAGGAAAACGTCTACTGTTTCACCAACAACATCCCGCAGAAGGATGGCGGCACCCACCTGGCCGGCTTTCGCGCGGCGCTGACGCGCACCATCAACCAGTACGTCGAACAATCCGGTGTGCTGAAGAAGGAAAAAGTCGAGCTCTCCGGCGACGACAGTCGCGAGGGCCTGATCGCGGTACTGTCGGTCAAGGTGCCGGATCCGAAATTCTCGTCGCAGACCAAGGACAAGCTGGTCTCGTCCGAGGTCAAGACCGCGGTCGAGAGCATCGTCGGCCAGAAGATCGCCGAATTCCTGATCGAGCATCCGTCCGACGCCAAGGCGATCACCAGCAAGGTAGTGGAGGCTGCGCGTGCCCGCGATGCCGCCCGCCGTGCGCGCGAACTGACCCGTCGCAAGGGTGCGCTCGACATTGCCGGCCTGCCCGGCAAACTGGCCGATTGCCAGGAAAAGGATCCGGCGTTGTCCGAGCTGTTCATCGTCGAGGGCGACTCCGCGGGTGGCTCGGCCAAACAGGGCCGCAACCGCAAGTTCCAGGCGATCCTGCCGCTCAAGGGCAAGATCCTCAACGTCGAAAA
>CALEZI010000173.1 GCA_937928755.1 uncultured Rhodanobacteraceae bacterium
AAGCAGCGGCGCAGGAAGGCGTCGGGCAGTTCCTTCTCGTTGTTGCTGGTGATGATGACGATCGGCCGCGTGCGTGCGCGCACCAGTTCCTGGGTCTCGTAGACGTAGAACTCCATGCGATCGAGCTCGCGCAACAGGTCGTTGGGGAACTCGATGTCGGCCTTGTCGATCTCGTCGATCAGCAGCACCAGCCGCTGTTCGCTGGCGAAAGCCTCCCACAGCTTGCCGGGAACCACGTAGTTCCTGATCTCGCTGGCACGCGCGTCGCCGAGCTGGGCGTCGCGCAGGCGGTTGACGGCGTCGTATTCGTACAAGCCGTGCTGCGCCTTGGTGGTGCTCTTGATATGCCATTCGATCAGCGGCGCGCCGGCGGCGCGCGCGATTTCCTGCGCCAGCAGGGTCTTGCCGGTACCCGGCTCGCCCTTGACCAGCAGCGGCCGTTCCAGGGTGATGGCTGCATTTACCGCGAGCTGCAGCTCGCGCGGGGCGACATAACGATCGGTACCGGAGAAGCGCATGGGGATGGGTCGTGGGATCGATGCGTGAACGATAGCAGGCGTGCGTGTGGAGCTAGTGCGGGGCTGGGTGAAGCAAGTGCGGGACTGGGTGAAGCAGGAGCGGGGCTGGGGGCTGGGGCGGATGGGCGTGTCTTGCGACGAGGCCGCAGGTCGCCGATCTCGCGTGTGCTTGCAGTCACGCGCCCCAGCCCCCAGTCCCGCCTCTGCTTCCCGCCTTTACAAGCCCCGCTCTTGCTACCCGGCAATCAGCGCGGACACGCCACCGCAACGCCTTCCGCGTTGTAGCAGGTGCCGCTGTGCTGCACGCCCTGGCCGCTCGCAGCCGTGGTTTGGCCTTGATAGCTGCTGCCGCTGGCGCTGGTGGCGCTGGTATTGCGCACGCCGCTCAGGTTGCCGTTGCCGTCGCCGCTGGCCGATCCGCTGGTCTGCAAGCGCCCACCCGCCGCACTCTCCGCGGCGGCGCCACCATGACGCGAGAAGCTGCCGTCGGCGCTGGCGGTGGTCTGGCTGGCACGCGCGGCACGACCGCCGCCGGCGGTCTCGGCCGCACCGCCGCTGGATGCGACGGCATTGCCGGCCCCGTCGGTAGTGACGCCGGCGCCGCGTGCATGGCGACCGCCCTTGGGGCCGGCGCCGACTGCCGCGCTACCGGCGGTGACGCCGCCGGCCGCATTGGTGGTGGCGCCGCGCGCCTTGGCACGCCCGGCGGCGTCGGCGGGCAGCGCGAGCGTCAGCGCGGTCAGAGTCGCGAACGCGATCAGGGTGGATTGGATCAGCTTGTTCATGGTGGGTCCCTTGGAAGTTAGTGAGTGGTGACGGGTGAGCGGTGAGTGGCAGGAACGATGAGCGGTTTGAGTCGCTTCTCCCCACACGTGGGGAGAAGGACATGTCACCCCTCGCCCTGCAGCACTTCGAAGGCGCGGATGGCGCGTTCGGCGCGTTCGGTGACTTCGATCAGGAACTCGCGGACTTGTGCTTGCTGGTGTGGGTTGAGCCCGCTGTAGAAGGCCAGTCGACGGTCGCGCAACTGGCGTTGCTGCATCAGCGCGGTCAGTGCGATCGACTGGTAGTCCTGACCGATCGCGCGCAGGTCGACGTCCGGCTCGGCGAGCGCCTCACGGGTCTCGGCCAATTCCAGCTTCACATGCATCAGGGTGTCCTGACGCAGCGCCTGGGCGTCGACCTGGATCGCTTTCCACTCGGCGGCCTGGGTTGCATCGAGGCCGAGTTCACTGGCGGTTGGCGGAGTCGGGCGATTGAGGAACGGGCCGGCAACGGCCTGGTCGGCGCGAGCGAAACCGGCGACCAGCGCCAGGGCCAACAGCGTCTTGCGGATCATGGGATGGAACCTCGGGTGAGCCGCCCCGTTGGCGGCAGGCTCAGATTCGCAACGAGCGGTAAGCCATGTGTGTGCGCGGGCAGCGCAATTGCAAGCAGATGTTTCCAGTGCGCGCGCCACGCACATCTGCTCATGCGGATGCTTGCAGGCAGCCACAGTGCGCGGCTACAAAGCGGCCATGAACAACGAACGCATTCTGTTGGTGGACGACGATCCGGGTCTGCGCGACCTGATGTCGCGTTATCTCGTGCGCGAGGGCTTCGAGGTCAAGGCGGTCGCCGAGGGCACGCAGGCGCGGCGCGCGCTGGACCAGGGTCATTTCGACCTGATCGTGCTCGATCTGATGTTGCCGGGCGAGGATGGCTTGAGCCTGCTCAAGCGCTGGCGCGTCGAAGGCGTGCCGACGCCGGTGATCATGTTGACCGCCAAGGGCGACGAGGTCGACCGCATCGTCGGACTTGAACTGGGCGCCGACGACTACCTGCCGAAGCCGTGCAATCCGCGCGAACTGCTGGCGCGCATCCGCGCCGTCCTGCGCCGGGCCAGCGCCGTGTCGGTGCCCGGCGCGCCCGGCGCGCCCGATGCCGAGGTGAGTTTCGGTCGCTGTCGGCTGGATCCGGCGACGCGCACGCTGCATAGCGCGGGCGCGTCGCATCGATTGACCAGCGGTGACTTCGCGTTGCTGAGCGCGCTGGTGCGACATCCGCGCGTGCCGCTGACACGTGATCGTTTGATCAGTCTCGCGCGTGGGCGCGACAGCGATCCCTTCGAGCGTTCGATCGATGTCGCGATCTCCAAACTGCGGCGCCTGATCGAAGACGATCCGAAGGCGCCGCGCCACATCCAGACGGTCTGGGGACACGGTTATGTCTTTGTCCCGGACTGAACGGCGCGGTTGGCGCACGGTGCACCTGCTGCTGGCTGCGTTGCTCGGTTTCCTGCTGGTGCTGGTCACGGTGACGCTGCTGTTGCTGCGACATTCGGCGATGACGCCTTCGGTACGCCAGTTGGCGCTGCCGCTGATGACGATCGCCGATCTGGTCGATGCCGCGGACGCCGCCGGTGCCAGCCCGGTTGTGCTGCAGCAGCGTGGTGTACTGCGCGCGCCATCGCCGCCGCCGGCGCTGACCCTGGTGCCGGTGCCGTTCCTCGATGCGCTGGCGGCATATCTGCGCGAGCACAGCGGCCGCCAGGTGCGGCTGGAGCGCGATCGCGACGGGACCACCCGGTTGTGGCTGAGCAGCGCGCGCGGCGACTGGATCGGCATGCCACTGGAACCGTTGCGCTCGCTGGTCGCGCGCTTCGCGGTGCTGGTCGTGGTGTTCGCGCTGCTGCTTGCGGCGCTGGCTGCCTGGTGGCTGGCGCGCCGTCTTGCGGCGCCCCTGGAGCGCCTCGCTGCCGCGGCCGGGCGTTTGCCGGAGCCGGTCGACGCCAGCGATTTCCGTGTCGGCGGCCCGCGCGAGGTGCAACTGCTCGGCAATCGGCTGGCCGAAGCGATTGCGCGCATCGACGCGCAGCGCCGCGAGCGCGATCTGCTGCTGGCCGGACTCAGCCACGACCTGCGCACGCCTTTGATGCGCCTGCTGCTGCGCGTCGACCTGCTGGATTCGATTCCCGAGGACGAACGTGCCGCAATCGATGCCGACATCGGCGAGCTCGACCGGCGCATCGACCGCTTCATCGAACACGCGCGCACCGGCGCCGAGGAGCCGATGCAGATGCTCGACCTGGTGCCACTGCTGCATGCCGAGGTCGAAGCCAGCCGCAGCCGCGGCCACGCCTGGCAGGGCGAGCTGCCGGAGCAGGCCACGCTGCGCGGCCAGCCGGGCGTGCTCGGTCGCCTGATCGCCAATCTGATCGACAACGCCGAGCAGCATGGCGCGGCGCCGTTCACGGTCGACCTCGACCTCGACCGCGTGCCGGCTAGCGCAGGCAGCGGCGCCAGTTGGCGGCTGCGTATCGACAACGGCGTTGCCGCAGCCTCCATTGAGCATGCGCAAGCGCCGCCGCACCGCGGCTTCGGCCTGGCCTTGTGCCGGCACATCGCACTGGCCCACGGCGGCTCGCTCGAGCGCGACCTCGACGATCAGCGGCATCGCGTCGAGTTGCGGCTGCCGGCGGAAGAGAGTCCCTTTCTCCCAGGAACCAAGCCCCGGGGTTGCCCACGCCGACCAATACCGATGGACCACTCGGCAACTCGGGCCTAAGCTCACAATTCCCTTTGCTGGAGTAGCACCGATGACCATTTGCCCTGTTGCCATCGCCGTCGGCTGCAAGAAATGCCCGATCTTCTCGGTGTGCCCGGCGAAGTCGCTGATCGGCGACCAACCTTCGAAGTCGGCCGACGCGCCGCCGCCGAGCAAGGGCAAGTCCGGCAAGGCAAAGAAGTAGCCGCGGGTCCGCTGGACGCCGATCAGGCTCGCGTCAGCTTCAGCGCGCGATGCTGGCTGCAAGCGAAAAAGGAGCGTAGCGATGACGCGTGGGCTGCTGCTGGTCGCTGGATGGTTCCTTGCATCGTCGGCGGCTGCCGCCAACTACTGGCAGTGCGAAGACGTCGACGCGATCAGCCGCGGGCCGGATGCGCTGGCCGAGTTGATGGCGGGCGAAATCGAGCGGTGCCGGCGCACCAATGTGCGCGGCGTGGATACACTGAACTGCGAGCTGGCGCGGCCGCGCGCAGCGTTTGGCCTGAGCGCGGTGGAAGTCTCCGCGAGCGTGCAGCAGGGTGGAACGCGGCGGCTGTCGTTGATCTTCCGCGCCGGCGATGAACGCGTGCGCCAGGCGGTCGAGCGCCGTCTTGCGGTGAGCTTCGAGCCCGATATCGGAGGTTACCTGGCGATCTCGGCGGACGATGTTCGCCGGCGTTTTCGCGTCGCGCTGCGCGACGACGGTGCCACCCAGCTCGCCTGCGAAGTCACCGGCGAACCGGAGCGCAGCCTGATGGCGACCATCGAGGGTCGCTTGACCTATCCCGGCGCGGCCAAGGCGCCGACCCGCGTGTGCGCGATCCCGGTCGACAGTGCGCTGCCGCTGCGCTGCATCGAGCTGCCCGAGCGCCTGAAACTGTTTCGCATCGATGGCCTGAGCGCTGCCGAGTACTACATCGCGGCCTATCCGCTGGCCGACAATCCGGATCATGTGGTGGCCGCCTACGGGCGCTACTTGCGCGACTGCACCGATGCGCCGCCGGGCTGCGTGTCGACGCTGCTGGTGCCGCTGAAACTGAGCGCCGGAATGACCGAACTTGGCATCCGCATCGAACAGCGTTTTGCCGAGGTGCCCGAACGCGTGGGCAGGGTGCGCGAAGGGCGCTGACGCGGACCAGCAATACGCCGAGTTCGACTCGGCGATCCCGTTCGCCGATGCGTCGACCGCTTGGATCGCTGGCCTGCAGTGCTATTCGTCGCGAGATTCGGCGTCGGAATCCTCGCCGGCGTCGTCAGCGGTCTGGTCGCCGTCGCCCTTGAGCGCCACCTTGATCACCTGAAAGATCGACCGTTGCGCGCTTGGCGCGCGGTTTTCGCGGCGTTCAATCTGCGCCTGGCGGATCAGTTGCCGCAATCGATGGCGATCGACATCGGGGAAGCTCGCCATGAATTCGGCAAGCACCTCATCGCCGCCTTCGATCAGACGCTCGCGCCAGCGTTCGATCAGGTGCAGTTCGGCGGTTTCCTTGCGGCGCACTTCCAGCGGTTTGTCGACCGCCAGCCGGATCGGCTCCAGGTCGTCGATCTGCTTGCGCATCAACTTGGCGAGGAAATGCACCTGGCGCTTGTGCGCGATTTGCGAGGTGATGCGCCTGGCCAGTTCCACCGCGTCGAGCACCTTCTCGTCGAGCGGCACCTTCTTCAGCTGCGACGGCGTCAGCGCCACCAGCCGCTCGGCCAGTTCCAGCACGTCCCAAGCCTCGCGCCGGCGCTGGCTGCGGCTGGGGGGCAGGTTCTCGTCGTCGAATTCGTTTTCGTTCATGGCGCGCAGGCTAGCTCATAAACGGTTGTTGGTTGCTGGTTGCAGAAGCGGAATCGGAAGCGGAGGCGACGCGGGCGGGAGACCCGGCCTTTGATCTTGCCGCCGACAACCAGCAACCAACCACCAACACCAGCTTTGCGCTCGCGTCAAGTGTCCTTGGCTATAGGTAAAGTACACTTGACATGACAAGTTCCCTTGACTAGCCTTGAGTCACTCTATCGCGAAGCCCTGCCATGACTGCCGAACGTCTCGCCGCCAAGCGCCGCTACATGATCCGGTTCCTCAGTGCGATGGGGGTCTACTCGATCCTCATCATGATCACCGGCAGCAGCATTCGCCACGTCGACCCGACCTGGGGCAAGGTGTTGCTGGCGTTGCTGCCGATCATTCCGATCGCTGTTGCGTTGAGCGAACTGCTGCGTTTCGTCGGCAGCCTCGACGAACTGCAGCGCCGGCTGCAGTTCGAAGCGGTGGCCACTGCCGGCGTGCTCACCTGCATGCTGACTTTCGCCTGGGGCATGCTGGAAATGGCGGGTTTTCCCAAACTGCCGATCGTGCTGGTGACACCGTTGTTCAGCGCCGCCTACGGCTTCGGTGTCTGGCGTGCGACGCGCAAGTACCAATGACGCGCCCGATCCGGATTGGCGCCCCATGAACAACCGTCTGCGTATTCTTCGCGCCGAACGCAACTGGTCGCAGGCTGAGCTGGCCGATGCCCTCGGCGTTTCGCGACAGACCGTCAATGCCATCGAGACCGGCAAATACGACCCGAGCCTGCCGCTCGCCTTCAAGATCGCGCACGTGTTCCAGGCGGCGATCGAGACCATTTTCATCCCCGACGAGGAGTCATCCGCGCCATGAGATGCCTGATCCTGCCCGTCTTGTGCGCGTTCGCTGCCGGAGCTCTCGCTCCCGCCGCCGACGCGCGCCAGGTGGGCGAACTGAACTTCGAGAAATGCGAGTTGCCGGTGGTCGGCACGCGCCCGAGCAATCCACTCAACGCCGAGTGCACGACGCTCGAGGTTCCGGAAAATTGGGACGATGCGAGTTCGCGCAAGATCAAACTGGCGGTCGCGCTGGTGCCGTCGCGATCGCCGAAACCGAAGCCGGACCCGGTATTCATCCTGGCCGGTGGCCCCGGCCAGTCGGCGCGCGAATCCTGGCGCATGATGGCCGGCACCTTCCGTGCGGTGCTCGCCGAACGGCATGTCGTGCTGCTCGACCAGCGTGGTACCGGTGCGTCGAACCGCTTCGACTGCCCGACACCGGAAAACATCGACCCGCTGATCACGACGATCGATCCCGAGCAGGCTGCCGCGCTCGCACGCGCATGCATCGATGCGGTCAAGGACACGCACGACGTGCGCTACTACAGCACCGAGGACGCCGCGCGCGACCTCGACCACGTGCGTCAGGCGCTGGGCGCGCCGCAGCTCAATCTGGTCGGCATTTCCTATGGCACACGCGTGGGCCAGATTTACGCCAGGCGCTATCCCGATCGCGTGCGCAGCCTGCTGCTCGACAGTGTGATCCCCAACGAGCTGATCCTCGGCACCGAGCACTCGATCAACCTGGAAGATGTGCTCAAGGTGCAACTCGGTCGATGCCGCGATGATGCCGAGTGCGGCAAGCAGTTCGGTGATCCGTACGCCACCTTGCGCGAACTCGCGGCGCAGTTGCGCGCCAACCCGCGCATGGCGCCGGGGCGCGATCCGCGCAGCGGCCAGGCTGAGGAGCAGCCGTTGACTCCAGGCTCGCTGATGGCCATCGCGCGCATGTACATGTACTCGAGCGAGACGGCTGGCCTGTTGCCGCTGACGTTGGCCGAAGCCAAGGCCGGTCGCTTCGAGCCCTTGCTGGCGCAGGCGGCGATGATGTCCGAGGACATGGGTGCGCAGATCGCCACTGGCGTCAACTGGTCGGTGGTCTGCGCCGAAGATGCCGCGCATTTTGCGCCACGGCCGCAGGACGATGAGTTGCTGATGGGGCAGGACTTCATTGTCACGACCATCAACTGGTGCAAGGAATGGCCCAGGCGCGAGGTCCCGGCAGACTTTCACCAGCCGATGTCGGGCGACACGCCGACGCTGATCCTGTCCGGCGAGTTCGATCCGGTGACGCCGCCGCGTTATGGCGATCAGGTGGTCGCCAACCTGCCGAACGGCCGCCATCTGGTGGTGCCCGGTCAGGGCCACAGCGTCATGGGCCGCGGCTGCGGACCGAAGCTGGTCGACGCATTCATCGACAGCGCCGATGCCAAGGCGCTGGAAGCCGACTGCCTCAAGGAGCAGACCCCGGCGCCGTTCTTCTTGAATTTCTCGGGGAGTGCGCCGTGATTGCGCAAATCCACGTGCCGGGTAGGAGCGACGTGTACGTCGCGACCGGCGAATCAACCCACCACGGCGGTCGCGACGTACACGTCGCTCCTACACCAGGCGGCTGCCGCACACGGATTGGAGCGAACTCATGATCGAACTCACCGACCTGCGCAAGACCTTCGGCACCGTCAAGGCCGTCGACGGCGTCAGCTTCACCGCGCGAGACGGCGAAATCACCGGTCTGCTTGGCCCCAACGGTGCCGGCAAGACCACCACGCTGCGCATGCTGTACACGCTGATGAAGCCGGAAACCGGCCGCATCAGCGTCGACGGCGTCGACATCGCCAGGGATCCCGACAGCGCCCGGCGCAAGCTGGGTGTGTTGCCTGACGCGCGCGGCCTGTACAAGCGGCTCACCGCGCGCGAGAACGTCGAGTACTTCGGGCGCCTGCACGGCCTCGACGAAGCCACGCTCAAGCAGCGCACCGATGCGCTGATCGCCTCGCTCGGCATCGAGGACATCGCCAACCGGCGCACCGAGGGTTTCTCTAACGGCCAGCGCGTGAAAACCGCCATCGCCCGCGCGCTGGTGCACGATCCGCGCAATGTGCTGCTCGACGAGCCGACCAACGGCCTCGACGTGATGGCCACCCGCGCCTTGCGCAAGTTCATGTTGCAACTGCGCGCCGAGGGCCGCTGCGTGCTGTTCAGCAGCCACATCATGCAGGAGGTGGCTGCCTTGTGCGACCGCATCGTGGTCATCGCCAAAGGCCGCGTGGTGGCGCAGGGCACGGCGGACGAATTGCGCGCGTTGACCGGTGAAACCAACCTGGAAGACGCGTTCGTCAAAGTCATTGGTTCGGAAGAAGGACTGTCGCTATGAGCCCCTGGAGAATCGTCTTCCTCAAGGAAGTGCGCGAGAACATGCGCGACAAGCGCACCATGTTCAGCACCTTCGTGCTCGGCACGCTGCTCGGACCGGTGCTGTTCGCCGGGCTGATCGCGCTGATCATCTCGATCACCCTGGAGCGCGGCGAGAAGCCGCTGGAGCTGCCCATTGTCGGTGCCGAACACGCGCCAAACCTGGTTGCCTGGCTGAACAACCGTGGCGTCAAGATCGAAGACGCGCCGGCCGATCCAGAAGCCGCCATCCGCAAGCGCGAAAAGGACGTGGTGTTGCGTATCCCGGCCGAATACGCGCAGCAATGGCGCGAAGGACGCGCCGCCACGGTGGAACTGATCGTCGACCGCTCGCAGCAGAAGGCCGAACAGACGGTCGGACGCGCTGAACGCCTGCTCGCCGAATACAGTGGGCAAACCGCGTCGTTGCGGCTGATGGTGCGCGGGGTCAGCCCGGAGGTTGTGCAGCCGGTGCTGATCGCCGATGTCGATCAGTCGACACCGCAGAGCCGCGGCGGCATGCTGCTGTCGATGCTGCCGTACCTTTTGATCCTGACCGTGTTCGCCGGCGGCAATTACCTCGCCACCGACGCCACCGCCGGCGAGCGCGAGCGTCAGTCGCTGGAACCGTTGCTGATCAATCCGGTCAGCCGCGGTCAGATCATGGGCGGCAAGTTGATCGCCACCTTCGCCTTTGCCGTGGTGTCGCTGGCAATCTCGCTGGTCGCATTCTCGTTGACGGCGAAGCTGGTGCCGGTGGAGAAGATCGGCATGGTGGTGAAGATGGGGCCGGTCGAATGCGCGTTGCTGTTCCTGGTGGTGGCGCCACTCGGCCTGATCGGCGCCGGCCTGCTGACCAGCGTGTCGGCTTTCGCCAAGGGTTTCCGCGAGGCGCAGACCTACAACACGCTGCTGATCATCCTGCCGGCGATCCCGTCGATGCTGATGGCGCTCAATCCGGTGAAGCCGGCCGACTGGATGTACGCGGTGCCGCTGCTCAGCCACCAGTTGCTGATCGAACAGACGGTGCGCGGCGAGGCCCTGGTTGCCTGGCAGGTGGCGGCATCGATCGGCGCCACGCTGGCGATCGGCATCGTCATCGCACTGATTGCGGCGCGGCTGTACCACCGCGAGCATCTGGCGATTTCAGCGTAGCGGTCTGTCGGGCGAGTCGCTTTGCGGCTCGTCCGACAACCGGCCGGCAAGCAGAGTGAAACGTGAAATGTGAAACGTCAATTTAGAAGCGGTGAAAAGTGAAACGTGAAACGTCAATCGAAGCGCGCACCAATTGACGTTTCACATTTCACTTTTCACCTTACTTGCGACTTTTCCCGAATGTGCCGCTCTCACCGCCGCCGCTACTACCTCCCCTTCTTCTTCAACACATCGCGCAGCGCGCGGGCCATGGCGGCGTCGTGCTGGCGGCGTTCGCGCCTGGCCAGCGCGCTTTCGCCGGCGCGTGAGATTTCGCCGCCGAGTTTGCTCCAACTGCTCAGTCGCGCCGCTTCGAGTTCGCCGGCATTCACCGCGGCGCGCACGGCGCAGCCGGGTTCCTTTTCGTGCTTGCAGTCGCGAAAGCGGCAGGTTGCGGCCAACGCCTCGATGTCGTCGAAACCGGCTTCGGCGAGATCCTCGTCGCCGGTCAGCTTGATTTCGCGCAGCCCGGGCGTGTCGATCAGACAGGCGCCGCCGGGCAGCGGTTTCAGCGCGCGCGACACCGTGGTGTGGCGGCCGCGGCCGTCGTTCTCGCGCACCGTGCCGGTGGCCTGGATTTCGCCGCCGAGCAGGGTGTTGGTGAGAGTCGACTTGCCGGCGCCCGAAGATCCCACCAGCACCGCTGTTTGTCCCGGCTGCAGTGTGCTTGCCAATGCGGCGCAACTCTCGGCGGATTTGGCGTTGATCACGTGCAGCGCGGTGCTCGGCGCGATCGCCTCGACCGACTGTCGAAAGTTTTCCAGGTCTTCGGCGCGATCGGCCTTGGTCAATACCAGCGATGGCTGCACGCCAGAGCCGCTGACCAGCGCCAGATAGCGTTCGATGCGCCGCAGGTTGAAGTCGCGATCGAGGCCCGTGACGATCAGCACGTGGTCGATGTTGGACGCGATCGCCTGCCGCGCCTGGGTCTCGCCGGCAGCGCCGCGCACCAGGGTCGAGAAGCGCGGCAACAACTCCTCGATCATCCATTCGCCGCCGTGCCGCAGCGCGGCAATGCACCAGTCGCCAACGCACGGCCGCTCGCTGGCTTGCTCGACCCGGTGGCGCAAGCGCGGCAGCGATTTCGCCGGCCAGGTGTCGACACCATCGTGGATCACATAACCGGAGCGATGCTGTTCGACCAGGCGGGCGACGATGCTGTCGTCGGGAATCGACAGCGATGGCCAGTGTTCGGCGGAAAAGCCGATATGCGAAAGGCGGTCGATGTCGAGTGGGTTGGGCATTCGGGGCGGAGTCTAGTGTGCTTTGCCGTTGATGCGCACGCCGATCGCGCGTGTCAGCGCATGCAGCCACGGTATGCCCACCGAGTCTTCGTACTTTCACCGGTATTCAATGCGATGATCGAAAGCCCATCGGACGGAGTATCCCCATGAACGCACTCGACAACCTGCTCGGCCAACTGGGACCCGACACCATTGCGCGCATGGCCGGCCAGCTGGGAGTTTCTCCGCAGCAGACGCAAACCGCGATCCAGGCCGCGTTGCCGATGCTGATGGGCGCAATGCAACGCAATGCCGCGACACCGCAGGGTGCGGAGTCGCTGCATCAGGCAGTCACCCGCGATCATCAGGGCGTCGACCTTGGCGGCCTGCTGGGCGGTCTGCTCGGCGGTGGCGGTGGCGGCGGCGCAGGAGCGCTCGGTGGCTTGCTTGGCGGCGGTGGCAATGCCGGCGGTGGCCTGGGCGGACTGATGGGTGCGGTGATGGGCGCGATGAGCGGCGGCCAGCCGCAGGGTGCGCAGCGCTCGCCGCTGGAGAACGGTGCAGCGATCCTCGGTCATGTATTTGGCCAGCAGCAGCCGCGCGCAGCGGCCGGCGTGGCGCGCGCATCGGGTCTGGATGGCGCAACCGCAGCGAAGCTGATGGCGATGCTGGCGCCGCTGCTCATGGGCGCGCTGGGCCAGGCGACGCAGAAGCAGGGCCTGGATGCCGGCGGACTCGGCGATCTGCTCGGTCAGGTCACGCGTGGTCTGGGCGGGCAGGGCGGCCAGGGCGGCCAGGGCAGCGGCGTACCAAACGTGGTCAGCAGCATGCTCGACAGCGACGGCGACGGCGATGTCGACGCGCAGGATCTGCTGGCGGCCGGTTCGAAGCTGTTCGGCAGCTTCATGCAACGTTGAGATCGACGCCGGTCGGAAGATCCTGAAGACCGGCCAACGCGCCCGCGGGTTTCGTCGCCCGCGCTCACCACTGATTCAGCATTGCGCCTCAAGCATCGCCAGCCGTTGATCGGATCCCACTTGAGGAGAACGCGATGCACAAGTCCTTGTTCCTGGCGCTGCTGATCGCCAGTGGCGCCGTATTGGCGGAAGATGGCTGGAACGGTGCGGGTGAGCTGGGCCTGGCCCTGACGCGCGGCAATTCCGAGACCGAGAGCCTGAACGCCAAGCTCGGGCTCAGTTTCGAAGACGCCGCCTGGAAGCACAACATCGGCTTCGCGGCGCTGCGGCAGAAAGGGGAAGTCGGCGGCAGCGAAGAGCTCGAACTGACCGCCAATCGCTACGAACTCAGTGGATCGAGCGCCTACAGCCTGAGTGAGCGCAGTTATCTGATCGGCTCGCTGCGCTACGAAAACGACGACTTCGCGCCCTACGATTATCAAACCGTGGCCTCATTCGGTGCCGGTTGGTTCGCGATCAAGAACGACGTCACCGAGTGGTTGTTCGAAGGCGGCCCGGGTTATCGGCGCGTCAAGGAAGTCGCCAGCGGAGAATCCGACGGCCAGGCGGTGTTCCGCGGCCGCATGGCCTACAAGCACGCCTTCAATGCGAGCACATCGTTCGAGAACACGCTGCTGGTCGAAGCCGGCTCGGACAACACCTTTGCGCAGAACGACAGCGGCCTGAGCGTCAAGATGAACGCGTCGCTGGCGCTCAAGGCGGGGCTGCAGTTCCGCCACAACAGCGATGTCGCGCCGGGCTTGAAGAAAACCGACTCGCTGTTCACCACCAACCTGGTGTACGCCTTCTGAGGCCTGTGGCAGCGGGCTCCGCCCGCGAGCTTCTGTCGGTACCGGAGCCAGAGATCGCGGGTTGAACCCGCTCCCACAGGCACTGCACTCAGATCGCCGTCAGCTCCACCGACGGCGACACGCCCAGGCGCTGGTGCATGATCGGGCTGGTGGTGGTGTACTGCAGGTGCACCTTGGCGCCGGGATTCATGCGTGCCTTGATCGCGAATGCGGCCAATGCGGCTTCGTGGAAGCCACACAGGATCAGTTTCTTCTTGCCGGGATAGACGTTGATGTCGCCCACGGCATAGATGCCGGGAACATTGGTCTCGAAGCGCTCGGTGTCGACCTGGATCTGGTTCTTGTCGATGCCGAGACCCCAGTTGGCGATCGGGCCGAGTTTGGGCGACAGGCCGTAGAAAGCCAGCAGATGATCGAACTCGACGACGCGGGTCACCGCATCGGCGCCGATCACGGTGATTGCCTTCAGTGTGTTGTCTTCGTGCTTGATGCCGGTGACGTTGCCGATCAGCAGTTGCAGCTTGTGTTCGTCGCACAGGCAACGCATCTTCGCCACCGACGCGGGCGCAGCGCGGAATTCGTTGGAGCGGTGGATCAACACGATGCTGCGCGCGATCGGCTGCAGCGCCAGCACCCAGTCCAACGCCGAGTCGCCGCCGCCGAGGATCACCAGATCCTTGTCGCGGAACTGCTCGGGGTTCTTCACCGAGTAGTGGATCTGCCGGCCTTCGAAAGCCTCGCTTCCGGCCACCGGCACCTTGCGCGGCTGAAACGCACCAAGGCCGGCGGCAACGATCACCGCGCGTGCCTTGAATTCGGTGCCCTTGCTGGTGGCGACATGAAAGTGCTCGTCGTCGATCCGGCTGACCTCGGCCACTTCCTGGTCGAGGTGGAATTCGGGGTGGAACGGCGCGATCTGCTGCATCAGATTGTCGGTCAGTTCCTTGCCGGTGCACATCGGGATTGCCGGGATGTCGTAAATCGGCTTGTCTGGGTACAGCTCGATGCACTGTCCGCCGGGTTGCACCAGCGCATCGACGACGTGCGCCTTGATGCCGAGCAGGCCAAGTTCGAATACCTGGAACAGGCCGACTGGCCCGGCTCCGACGATGACGACGTCCGTATCGATGGTCATGTGTACTGTCCTTGAGTATCAGAAATCCGGGCGAGCCGGCGACGCTAGCGCGCGCGCCGTGAGCAAGACTTGATGATGCGCAATTGTCGCCGAAGCCGGGCTGACTGCGGCACCCGCCCACCATAGCCAATAGTCGCAGCCAGGGCTGCAACGGGTCTCGGTGCGCGAGCCGAGGCGCACACCGGGCTTGCCACGGCGTCCCCCACGCGGGTAGGTTGCGCGCCGCACACAGGGGGTGACACCGATGCTGGCCACGGCCCGCGCACACATCGTCGGGAGAGCGCTGATCGGGCAGGGCGCGCCGCTGGGCGTCCCGTTCGATCGCGACGATGCGCCGCAATTGGCGCGCGATCTCGACGCGCTGGCAGGATCGCTGAAATGCACGCGACCTGATCGCATCGTCTTCAGCGCGGAGATGGCCTTGCGTGTGCACTCCGAAGCCGGCTGGTTCGGGCGCAAACGTCACTCGACGCTGGCGATCGGGTGGCCGTTGCTGCAACTGCTCGACGCCGACGAACTGCGCGCTGCGGTGGCGCTGGCGCTTGCCGGTGAGGTGGTACGCACCGGCTCGACACCGACGCTGGCGCATGACGAGCGAGTTGCCCGACGTGTGGGACGACCGTTGCTGGCGCGCACGTTGACGCGCCTCCTGGTGTCCGAGACCATCGGCGCACAGAGTTGGTGGGACGACTGGAACATCAAGGCGCGCATGGATGCGCGGGTGCCGGCCGACGCGCTCGGCCAGTTGCGGCAAAGGCTGGAGAGTCGTGGTCGCGGCAACTGGCAGGTGGCTCTGGATCGAAGTCTGGCTGCAGGGTCCGACGACAGTCGGCTCGCGGCGCTCGGCGGCGCCGACCTTGGCGGCGGCAGTCACCGTTGTGCCGCCGCGGCGCTGCTCTGGGATGGACTGGTGGACCGGGTATGGACAGCGCTCGAGGCGCCCTTTGCGGTACTGCTGGCCCCTGCCTGGCAAGCCTGCTTCGAGGCCCATGCCGACGATCGACAGCGCGTGCGCGCACTCGACGCGCAGCGCCGCGCCGGGTTGCTCGATGTTGCCGGGCAGATCGATCTGGCGCAGTCGATGGAGTTGCTTGCCGGCGCGCGTGCCGCCTATCCGTTGTACCGCGAGGCGTATGCGCGCGAGCGACGTCCGGAACTGGCGCTGGCACTGGCGCGCACGATGATCGCCATCGATCCGCTGCGGGCGCGCGAGGCATTGGTGCGGATCGCGGCGAGTGCGCACGTGGTGTCGGTATCCGCCCGGCAGTTGTTGGCCGCTATGCTGCCCGACGATCCCCAGCTCGCAGATCGCGGTGTCCAGCGATCGCCACCCTGAAACCGGATTTCGCCCGATGACCTCAGTCCACGCCGATGCGGCGCGTTTCCTCGAACATGAATTGCTGACCACCATCCCGCTGACGCGCGCCATGCAACTTCAGGTGGTGCGGTACGACGGTATCGAGGTCGAACTTGCGGCGCCGCTCGCGCCGAATGTGAACGACAAGGGTTGCGCATTCGGCGGCAGCATGGCCAGCCTGATGACGCTGGCAAGCTGGGGCCTCGCCCGACTGGTGCTTCGCGAGCATGGCCGCAGTCCCGACATCTTCGTGCAGGATTCTCATATCGAATACCTGGCGCCGGTGTGGAACGATCTGCGCATCGTCGCGCGTGCGCTCGAAGGCCATTCACTGGCAGACTTCGTCGCGATGTTCCTGGCGCGCGGCAAGGCGCGCGTCAGCATGGGCGCGGAAGTCCTGGTGGCTGGTCAGCCAGCGGCAAGGTTTTCGGCGCGATTCGTGGCCAAGCGGCGTGAGGAGAAAAGCGCATGATCAGGACTTTGAGGCACGCAATCTGGGTGCTGCTGGCGCTGGTCGTGCTGGCCGGCTGCGCCACTGCCGTGCGCGACGAGAGCCTGCGAGTCAATCTCTACAACTACTCGGCGGCGATACGCTGGAACGAGATCGGCCAGGCAGCCGGATTCCTCGATCCCGCGCTGGCGGAAACCCAGCCATTCACCGCCGCCGACCGCGACCGCTGGGCGCAGGTGCAGGTGACGCGTTATGTCGAAGGGCCGCAGTCGATCGATGCGGACGGCAACGTGCGCCAGACGGTCCAGGTCGAGATCGCCGATCGTGCCTCGCAATCGGTGCGCACCATCATCGATCGTCAGGTCTGGCGTTACGACGCGGTCGCCAAGACCTGGTGGCTGACCACTGGCCTGCCGAATCTGGATGAGGCCCGGTAGCGCGGATCCTTCGCGGCGGGTTCCGCCATCGCGCCAGGCGCTTTTGTGGGTCCGGACTTGTCTGGACGCGTCTCAGCGTCGAGTTCACGAGCGTCCAGACCAGTCTGGACCCACATGAGAAAGCGACAAGCCGGACCCACAAGGGCAAGAAATCGACGGAATCCGCCGCGCGGGTTCCGCCTTACGACATGCAGAACACGTTGAGCTTGTTGCCGTCGAGGTCGCGGAAATAACCCGCATAGAAGTTGTCGCCGCGCGGACCGGCCGGGCCTTCGTCCTTGGCGCCGAGTTCGATGGCCTTGCGATAAATGTGGTCGACTTTTTCCTTGCTGTCGACGGCCAGGGCAACCATGACGCCGTTGCCGACCGTCGCTGGCTGTTTGTCGTAGGGTTTGATGATGCTCAGCGCCGGTTGTTTCGGCGACACCGCCCAGGCGATGAAACCGTCGTAATCCATGAAGCGTTTCGCGCCGAGTTCGCCGAGCAGGGCATCGTAGAACGCGGCGGCGCGAGCGAAGTCGTTGGTTCCAAGGGTGACGTAGCCGATCATCTGTGTTCTCCAAGGGTGGACTGAAGATGCAGTCTGCCGCCGGGACCAGTCGCCGGCAATGGCCGATCCGGGCGCGCTGCAGGCGGAATCGGTCAGTCTTCTCGGGTGCATTGCACTATCCGGCGCTGCTAGATTCGATGATCCCGATCTGGCAACCCCATCGTCATGGATCTGCGCCTCTACAACACCCTGACCCGCAAGCAGGAGCGCTTCGCGCCGGTACGGCCGGATCGGGTCACGATGTATGTGTGCGGACCCACCGTCTACAACTATCCGCACATCGGCAACGCACGCCCATACACGCTGTTCGGCGTACTCGCGAAGCTTCTGCGCGATCAGTTCGGCGATCTGCGTTACGCGCGCAACATCACCGATGTCGACGACAAGATCAACGCGGCGGCGGCCGAGCGCGGCGTGCCGATCGAAGTGATCACCGGGGAGTTCACGCGCGCCTTTCTCGACGACATGACGGCGATCGGCAACGTCGGCGAGTTCGCGCCGAACATCGAGCCGCGCGCCACGGCGCACATACCCGGCATCGTGCGCATGTGCGAGCGCCTGATTGCCTCGGGGCATGCCTATGCGGCCGAGCAGCATGTGTTGT
Source organism: uncultured Rhodanobacteraceae bacterium (assembly GCA_937928755.1). Taxonomy (GTDB): domain Bacteria; phylum Pseudomonadota; class Gammaproteobacteria; order Xanthomonadales; family SZUA-5; genus JADKFD01. Next base: position 17,764 of record CALEZI010000173.1, read on the forward strand.
TCGACGTCGACAGTTACGTCGGTTACGGCCGGCTGTCGCGACGCACGGTCAAGGAGATGATTGCCGGCGCGCGCGTCGATGTGGCGCCGTACAAACGCAATCCGGCCGATTTCGTGCTGTGGAAACCGTCCACGCCGGACCTTCCGGGCTGGGACGGCCCATGGGGTCGCGGACGGCCGGGTTGGCACATCGAGTGCTCGGCAATGGCGGAGGAGCATCTTGGAGACACCATCGACATTCACGCCGGCGGTGCCGATCTCAAGTTCCCGCATCACGAGAACGAGATCGCCCAGAGCGTCTGTGCCCATGGTGGCGCCGAGTTCGCCAACCTGTGGATGCACAACGGCTTTGTCACCATCGAAGGCCGCAAGATGTCGAAGTCGCTCGGCAATGTGCTGCTGATCAAGGAACTGCGCACGCTGGCGCCGCCGGAAGCGTTGCGCTACCTGCTGCTCAACGCGCATTACCGGCAGCCGCTGGATTGGTCCGAGGCAGGCCTCAAGCAGGCACGTACCACGCTGGATCGGTTGTACGCGGCGCTGCGCGATCTCGCCGACGTCGACGCTTCCGCGCTGACCGTCGAAGCCGATGCGGTCAAGGCTGCGCTGGCCGACGACCTTGGCACCCCGCAGGCACTGGCGGCACTCAGCGAACTGTCGCGCGATGCGCAGAAGGCCGCGGGCCCGGCAGCGAAGGCGCTGGCGAAAGCGCGTCTGCTCGCCGCCGGCGAATGGCTCGGACTGTTGCAGCAGGATCCGCAGGCATGGTTCCAGAGCGGCAGCACCAGCGTCGACGTGGCGCGCATCGAGGCATTGATGGCCGAGCGCGCTGTAGTTCGCAAGGCCCGCGATTTCGCGCGTTCGGATGAGATCCGCAACGAACTGACGTCACTCGGCGTGACCGTCGAGGACACGCCGCAGGGGGCGCGCTGGAAGCTGCTCTGACGGGGCACGAAAAGGCCTGCAGGGTCCGAGCTTCTGGTGGGTCCAGACTTGTCTGGACGCTACTTGCGTCGGCGGGGGAAGCGCGTCCAGACAAGTCTGGACACACAAGGGCCAGGGCGATGCACGCGGCACTTCCGCGCGCCCGCGCTGCTCAGTGCGCCCGCGCCATCCCCAGCAAGCGCGACGGCAGCAGCCGGATGCGTTGCATCAGATTGCCCGCCAGCCACGTCGGAATCAGTGCATCCGGGCGCGGCGCAACGAGAAACCGACGGGTCGCCTGCGGGTTCTGCTTGAGTTGCCAGTAGCGGCCGACTGCGGCATCCACGCTGAGGCGGCATGAGCCCATGCGCACCGGTTTCAGCAGCAGGCGGAACACCTGACCTTCGTTGATCAGGTCGATTGCGGTCTGCGCATTCGCGCGGTCGGTGACCACTACCGTCGCAATGTGCGGATGGTACTGCTTGAGCGCCTTGATCAGCGCCGTGAAATCGCCGTGCTGGCCGGCGGTTTCGGAAATCACCACGCCGGTCTCGTGCTGTTCCAGTACCTGCAGCGCGCGATCCGGCGAGGACGCAAAACGCACCTGGTAATGCGGTTGCAGGATCTCGCGCATGCGCTGCTGGGTTTCCGGATTGTCCTCGATCACCAGGATGCCGACCTCGCGCCGCGCCTGTTCGCGACTGATGTCATCGACCGCCTTGTCGACCACTACCGGCGTGTCGCGCGCGATTCTGGCCGCCAACTGCACGGTTTGTCGCAGATCGGTGTTGTCCCACGGCTTGTTGATGTAGCGGAACACCTCGCCTTCGTTGACCGACCCGAGTACCGCACTCAGGTCGGCGTACCCGGTGAGCAGGATGCGCATCGCGCGTGGGTGGTTCATGCGGATTTCGCGCAATACCTCGATGCCCTGCATCTTCGGCATGCGCTGGTCGCAGACCACGACATCGATGTCATGTTCCGAGGCCCAGCGAATGGCTTCGGTCGGGTCGACCGTGGTGTGCACGTCCATGTCGCGGAACAACGCCTTCAAGGCCCGCAGAATGCGGGCTTCGTCGTCGATGCACAGGACTCGGATGCGGGGTTCGCTCATTTGGGCTCAGGCTGACTGCTTCAACAACGCGTGATCTATCGGGAAGCTAATGGTAAACGTCGTACCTTTCTTTGCCGCAGTTCGCACCTTGATGCTGCCGCCGTGACTTTGCACGATCTTGTGCACGATGGACAGTCCGAGGCCGGTGCCTTCGCCCACCGGTTTGGTGGTGAAGAAGGGGTCGAAGATCTTCGGCAGGATGTCATCCGGGATGCCGCCACCGGTGTCGCTGACGTCGATCTCGACCTGATCGCCCGAACGCCGCGAGACCAGCGTCAAAGTGCCGCCTTCCTCCATCGCCTGGGCGGCATTGGTGATCAGGTTCAGCAACACCTGGTTGATCTGCGATGCCACGCCGTTGACCTTGGGCAAATGCGCCAGTTCCTTGACCACTTCGACGCGATCGCGCAACTGATGCGCGGCGATGGTCAGCGCGCTTTCGACGCATTCGTTGAGGTCGAGTGCATCCATACCGTCGCGATCGACCCGCGCGAAGCCCTTCAGGTTCTTCACCAGATTGGCGATCTGCACCAGTCCGTCGACCGAATCCTTGAGCAGATCGTCGCCGTCGGTCAGGCGCTGGTCGCCGGCCAGGGCCGCACGCACCTTGGTCAGCGCGCGCCGCACCGGTTCGACCATCTGCGGGTTGTTGAGATCCGCCGCGAGCATCATGTCGAAGCCCTGCAGGCACTTGCTGAGCAGTTGTCGATGTTCGGTGAGCAGCTCGCGCACCACTTCGACGTTACTCTTGACGAAGCCGATCGGGGTGTTCATTTCGTGGGCGACGCCGGCGATCATCTGGCCGAGCGAGGCCAGCTTGGTCGTGTGGATAACCTGGGACTGCGTCTGCTGCATCTTTTCGAGGTCGGCCGCCAGTTCGGCGCTGCGCGCCTCGGCCCTGGCGGCCAGTTGCCGCGCGCGTTGCCACAGCCCGATCAGGACCAGGCAGACGACGCCGACGATCATCCAGCTGCCTTCGAACATGCGCTGCCTCACTCCCGCGGAAATTCGACCTCAACCGCCCTCACCAGCCGCTGCTGACGGGCGCGACCAGGGTGCTCGCCCAAGCCTCGGTTGCTGGTGCCCGACTGTCGCAGAATGGCCCAAAATTGACAATATGCGTCACCCCGCAGGACCTCAGTTTGATGGGTGGTCGGCATTTTCCGCATCCCGATCCACGCCGTCGGTCACCGCCGCGTTGAAACACTTCACGACATAGTGCAGCGGCGCATGGTCGCTGAGCTCGATCGGCGTCAACGCGCCGATGCCGTGGCGCAGATTGCGCGGCAGGCGCGACCAGTAACTGCGCACGCTGCGGCTGTAGTTTTCGCGCCGAACGGCATCCAGATGGCGCAGCAGGCCGGCATGGCGATAGCCGAGCGCCTCCGGGGGCAGTTCGGGCACCAGGTCGCAGGCGTTGACCACGCGCAGCAGCGGCAGTTGCGCCAGACGCGCGGCGCTGTCGGCGTCGCCCACGCGCGGCTGACCGAAAGTGATCGCGCCGGCCAGTTGCGAACCCGCGTTCGCCAGCCGCACGGCCGCCAGCGCCGCGAGTGCGCCGCCGAGGCTATGCCCAGTGCACCACCAGACCGGAGCCTCGCCAAGTACCTCGCTCAGAACGGGCCAGATCGCATCCAGGGCGCTGTGGAATCCGCCGTGCACCTGTCCGCCATGGCCGCTGTCGACGCGTTGCACGCGCGCATCGACCCACCAGTCGCGCACGACCGACGCCAACTTGCGCCAGGAATCGCCGGGTGTCAGCGCCTCGGTGCCGCGAAAGGCGAGGATGCCGTGGTCGCCGGCAATCGCCGCATAGGCAAATCCGCTGCTGCTTCGATCCCGGGCAATCACGCTGCGATAGCCCAGGGCGCCGAGCACCGAAGCGACCTTGGCTGAACGTTCGTAGGCCAGCAAGGCGTGTTCGGCGAGCCACCACGTCTGCTGGAGATCGCTGACGTCCGCGCGCGCAGTGAACGCCCAGCGCGCCGGCGCATCGAAATAACGATAGCCGCGGATCGGTGGATAAAGCGCGGTAAGCGTGGGCGGGGGCAGCGGGCGGAGCAACGGCATGCCAGTGTGGATCAAACGTGGATCGGGAAAGGTGAAACTTAAAACGTGAAACGTCAATTGAAGCCGGCTCGAATTGACTTTTTACGTTTCACCCCTTCACTTTACTTGCCTCACCATCTCAAACCCGCGAGTAGCTCCACCCCATCATCCGCCCGTCCCGATAGGGCATCACCCCGTGGAACGGGCGCGGGTCGGCGTCGAACACCAGAGGCAGAAACTGGCGGTCGCCCTCCCATAGCGGCAACTCGCCAATGCGCTCGATGTCGATCCACTCCAGCGAGCCCTCGGCATTGCTTGCCGGCGGCACACCGCGGTACTCGCTGATCACGAAGATGAACCCGAACCAGTCTTCGCCGTGCTTGCCGAAGCCCGGCCAGGAGATGGTGCCGCGCAGGCTGAGGGCGAGACATTCGATGCCGGCCTCCTCGGCCAGCTCGCGGCGCATGCCGGCGACCACGTCTTCGAGCGGCTCCAGCTTGCCGCCAAGACCGTTGTACTTGCCGAGGTGGGCATCGTCGGCGCGTGCGTTGCGATGCACCAACAACACCTGGCGGCGGTCGGTCGACAGCACGTAGCCGAGCGTCGCCAGAATCGGTGTGTAGGGCATGTCGGACGTGTGCGAGCGCGGTCAGCGGCCTTCGGCACGTCGCGCGCGACCATGGCGCTGCGGTCCGCGCGGCCCGCCACCCGGCCCGCCACGGCGCGCGGCCGGCGGCGGATTGGAGCGCCGCACTGGTGCATCGAGCGACTGCGGCTGGTGCTCGGCGTACGTCCACGACGGTCGATTGGTGTCCGGACCGAGCACGCTCCACTGGTCGCGGTAATCGTCGGGCTGGCGCTCGTCGTAGATGTTGGCGCGGTTCTCGTCGACGACCACGGTGGCGAACGGGTCGCGACGGCCGCGGCGTCGGCCCGGCCCCGCGGCAAGCAGTTGCGAAGGCGGCGGAGCGGCCAGCGAATTGCCGTGCCCTGGACCGTCGTCGTCATCGTCGTGGTACACCGGGTCTGGCTGGCCGAAGCCCGGTTGCTGGTCGCCGCGAAGTTTCCGTTCGCCGCCAGCATGGTCGCCGCGCGGCTGGCGGTCGCCGCGTGGCGGCCGATCCGGCCGCGGCTTGCGTTCGTTGCGTGGCGGACGCGCGCCGCGTGGATTCAAGGTGCGCGGCTGCGCGTCTTCCGGTTGTTCGTCGGAGGCCACCGTGGAAACCGCGACCTCGGTCGCTGGCGACTCCTGTGGACGCGCCTCGGTGCGGCCCTGGCGTCCGCGGCGATCGCGGCGTCCACGGCCCGGCCCGTCGCGTCGGGCCTCGACCGGAGGCGTCGGCACAGCCTCCGCGTCTCCTTCTGCGCCGGGGCGCGGCAGCGGATCGCGTTCGGGATCGAAGGGTTCGAGGGTCTCGAAGCCGGGCAACTGACTCAGTTCGAGTGGGTACTTCAGCAGATCGCGCACGGTACGGAACTGCGGCGACTCTTCCTGGGTGATGATGGTAATCGCCAGCCCGGGCAACTCGGCGCTTCCGGTACGCCGGACACGCTGGACGTAGTCCTCGGTGATATGCGGCAAGTCATAGCTGATGACCAGCGGCAAACCCTCGAAATCGAGCAGGCGCGCGGCGATGTCGGTGATCACCAGGGCCTTGAGCTCGCCGCTCTTGAACCCGGCGAGAGCGCGATTGCGCGCACCCTGGCTCTTGTCGCCATGAATCGACGCGGCCTTGACGCCACTGCGATCGAGCACGCGGGCGATCTTGTCGGCGCCGTGTTTGGTGCGGGTGTAGATCAGCGTCGGTTGTTCCGGACGTTGTGCCAGCAGGTGCTGCAGTGCATCGCGCTTGCGCCCGAGTGGCACTGGATGGATGCGATGCACGATCGCGTGCGTACCGGCGCCGGTCGCAGTCGGCTGGACGGTGTCGCTCCTGGTCGATTCCACCGCCACCGGCGGCGCAGCGGTGGGCGCAGGCGGGGACGCTGCCGGATCCATCGGCGGCAGTGCGGCGGGGGCAGTTTCGACAGCGGTGTTTGCCGATGCAGGCGCGCTGGCGACCGGCTCGGCTTGCGGCGTCGGCACCGGCAACTTGAGTCGGCGACGCTTCTCGGGCATCACCAGTGCCGCGGCGATCTCCAGCGGGACCGGTTCGACAGATTCCTCGGGCGCTGCAGCCGGCGGCGTCGCTTCGGCCGGCAGAGCCAGGTCGAGTTGCCCGGTTTCGGCGATTGCGACGGCCACCGCCTTCGGCTTGCGTACCGCAGCTCGCCTCGGCTTGGCTTTGGGCGCCTCGGCGAGCGCTGTCGTATCGACCGGCGGTGGATTGGATTCTGCAGGACCTGAATCGGCCTCTACGGACAACGACGCAGGCGACAGCCCGAGCTTGTCGGAACTCATCAATCAAGAACTCCCTTGGTCCTCACGGCGCGAAGCACGTGCCTGTGAAGGTCAGCGTCAAGCGTCCCCGAATTACCACGCTCTTGGCCAGCTACTGGTGACAGTCAAGCGGACGACGTCATCGCGACGCGTTTTGGTCCGATTCATGCAAGCGGCCCGGTGGCACGCAAGATTCTCAAGGGCGCTTCGCCCTTCATCCAGAACCCGCGCAATCAGGGTCACCCGGTCTGCTTTCCGCACGAATGACCGAAACTTTACGCGATCAAGGCGCGCTTGTCACCGTTGCGGGTTTGCGGCATTCATCCGATGCGAGATTCTGTGCCGCGGCACGAGCGACATGTACGTCGCGACCGCGGCTCGGCCGGAACTGACGGTCGCGACCTGCACGTCGCTCGTGCCCATGAGCGATCTCAATCTGTCGCCGTCACCAGCGCCAGGAAGGCCTCGCCGTAGCGTTCCAGTTTGGTTGCGCCGACGCCGTGGATCTGGCCGAACTGCGTCAGATTCTGCGGGCGCTCGCTGGCGATCGCGCGCAGCGTGGCATCCGGGAAGATCACGTAAGCGGGCACATTCTGTTCGCGCGCAAGTTTCGAGCGCAGATCGCGCAGACGCTCGAACAGGCTGCCGTCGGCCGGGTGCGCCGACACCACGAAGCGGGTCTTCTGCGCCCGTTTGCGTTCGCGCTCGCGGCGCAGCGCGATCTTGACTTCGCCGCGCAACAGCGGGCGCGCCGACTCGCTCAGGCGCAGCGAGGCATAGCTGCCGGGTTCGACATCGAGGTAACCACCCGCCACCAGTTGCCGGAACACGCCCTTCCATTGGCGCTCGTCGAGATCGGCGCCAACGCCGAAGGTCGACAGCCTGGTATGTCCGAGATCCCGGGTGCGTTCAGTCTCGCGCCCGAGCAGGACGTCGGTGAGATGGCCGACCCCGAAGCGTTGCCCGGTGCGATAGACGCAGGAAAGCGCCTTTTGCGCAGCCAGCGTGGCGTCCCAGGTCTGCGGCGGTTCCAGGCAGTTATCGCAGTTGCCGCATGGCTGCGGGCGCTCTTCTCCGAAGTAGGCAAGCAGCGTCTGCCGGCGGCAGCGCACGCTCTCGCAGTAGGCCAGCAGCGCGTCGAGCTTGCGCCGTTCGAGCTGCTTGCGCTCTTCGCCGGCCTCGGAGTTGTCGATCATCTGCCTCAGCAGCACGACGTCGCCGAGCCCGTACACCATCCATGCCTCGGCCGGATCGCCGTCGCGGCCGGCGCGGCCGGTCTCCTGGTAATAACCCTCCATCGACTTCGGCAGGTCGAGGTGGGCGACGAAACGCACGTCAGGCTTGTCGATGCCCATGCCGAAGGCGATGGTGGCGACCATCACCACACCATCCTCGCGCAGGAATCGCGTCTGGTGGCGCTCGCGCACGCTGGAATCGAGGCCGGCATGGTAGCTCAGCGCATGGATGCCTTCGCCGCGCAGGAAATCGGCCGTCTCGTCGACCTTCCTGCGCGACAGCGCATACACGATGCCGGCCTGATTGGGCCGTCCGCGCAGGAAGTTCAACAGTTGCTTGCGGCCTTCGTGTTTCTCTTCGACGCGGTAACGGATGTTCGGGCGGTCGAACGAGCTGACGAACTGGCGCGCCTCGCCGAGGTTCAACCGCTCCACAATTTCCGCACGCGTGGGCGCATCGGCGGTGGCGGTCAGCGCGATCCGCGGCACCTGCGGGAAGCGCTCATGCAGCACCGTCAGCTCGCGGTATTCGCGGCGGAAATCGTGGCCCCATTGCGATACGCAGTGGGCCTCGTCGATGGCGAACAATGCGATCCGTGCGCGCGGCAGCAGGCCATCGAGGAAGCGTGCCGTCAGCAGGCGCTCGGGCGCCACGTACAGGAGGTCAAGATCGCCATCGAGCAACTGCCTTTCGATGCCGCTCGCGGTCGCCGCATCCAGCGTCGAGTTCAGGAACGCCGCGCGCACGCCGAGCTGGGTCAGCGCCGCGACCTGATCCTGCATCAACGCGATCAGCGGCGACACCACGATCGCCGTGCCCGGCCGCAGCAGCGCCGGCACCTGGTAACACAGCGATTTGCCGCCGCCGGTCGGCATCAGCACCAGCGCATCGCCGCCGGCAACCAGGTGCTCGATGATTTCCTGCTGCAGGCCACGGAAGTCGTCGAAGCCGAAGACGCGGCGGAGCAGTTGGCGCGGGGATTCGGGGGTCATCGGTCGAATCCCGGCGTGGTTGTCGTGCGGGCGTCGGAAGCGGGGCAGGGGGCAGGGGGCCTGAACC
>CALEZI010000174.1 GCA_937928755.1 uncultured Rhodanobacteraceae bacterium
GACCCACAAGAGCGTCAGGCAGGAGCGTCCAGACAAGTCTGGACCCACAAGAGCGTCAGGCAGGAGCGTCCAGACAAGTCTGGACCCACAAGAGCGTCAGGCAGGAGCGTCCAGACAAGTCTGGACCCACAAGAGCGCCAGGCAGGAGCGTCCAGACAAGTCTGGACCCACAAGAGCGCCAGGCAGGAGCGTCCAGGCAAGTCTGGACTCACAAGAGCGTCAGGCAGGAGCGTCCAGACAAGTCTGGACCCTCAAGAGCGCCAGGCAGGAGCGTCCAGGCAAGTCTGGACCCACAAGAGCGTCAGGCCCGACCGCCGCAATCAACCGGAGGCTTCGACCCGTCGCCCGCGTATCTGTGCCTCGACCACGGCGAGCGCGGTCATGTTGACGATGCGCCGCACGGTCGCCGAGTTGGTCAGGATGTAGCACGGCTTCTTCAGGCCCATGACGATCGGGCCCAGCGATACGCCGCCGGTGAGCACGCGCACCATGTTGAAGCAGATGTTGGCCGAGTCCAGGTTCGGGAACACGAACATGTTGGCCGAGCCGGTCAGCCGGGAATTCGGGAACAGGCGTTCGCGGATGGTCGCATCGATGGCCGCATCGGCATGCATCTCTCCTTCGACTTCCAGTTCCGGTGCGCGCGTGCGCAGCATGTCCAGCACCTTGCGCATCTTGCGGCTGCTGGCGCTGTCCTCGCTGCCGAAGTTGGAATGCGACAGCAAGGCCACCTTGGCGGTGATGCCGAAGACCTTCAGACGCTCCACGGCCATGATTGTTGCGGTCGCCAGTTCGTGCGCGCTCGGGTCCTGGTTGACGTAGGTGTCGAGGAAAAAGAAGGTGCCACGGTCGCAGGCTACGGCGCTCATCGCTGCCGGTGCCTCGATGTCGCCTTCCAGGCCGACGATGTCCTGGCAATACTGCAGCTTGCGCTGCAAGCGACCGACGGTGCCGCCGATCATGGCATCGGCCTCGCCGCGTTCGACCATCAGCGCACCGATCACCGTGCCGCGCGAGCGCACCACCGCCTTGGCCGTCGCCGGATTGACGCCACGGCGTTCCATGATTCGGTGGTAGTGCTGCCAGTAATCGTTGAAACGCGGGTCGGAATCAATGTTGGTGATCTCGAAGTGCACGCCGGGCTTGATCCACAGGCCGAGGCGCGCGATTCGCTGCTCGATCACCGCCGGGCGGCCGATCAGGATCGGCTTGGCGAAGCCTTCGTCGACGATGTTCTGCACTGCGCGCAGCATCGCTTCTTCCTCGCCTTCGGCGAACACCACGCGTTGCGGTTCGCGACGCGCTGCGTCGAACACCGGTTTCATCATCAGGCCGGTGCGGAAGATGAACTGGTCGAGTTTCTGCCGGTAGGCGTGCATGTCGGCGATTGGCCGCGTGGCCACGCCCGAGTCCATCGCCGCCTGCGCCACGGCGGGCGCCAGGCGTACCAGCAGACGCGGATCGAAGGGCTGCGGGATCAGGCAGTCGCGGCCGAAACTCCTGACCTCGCCGCCATAAGCCGCGGCGCCCACTTCCGAGGTGCCCTCGCGCGCCAGTTTGGCGATCGCATGCACGCAGGCCAGTTTCATCGGCTCGGTGATGGTGGTCGCGCCGACGTCCAGCGCGCCGCGGAAGATGTACGGGAAGCACAGCGCGTTGTTGACCTGGTTCGGATAGTCGGAGCGGCCGGTGGCGATGATCGCGTCCGGGCGCACCGCCAGCGCATGTTCCGGCAGGATTTCCGGATTCGGGTTGGCCAATGCCAGGATCACCGGCTGCGGTGCCATGCTCGCCACCATTTCCGGCTTGAGCACACCGCCAGCCGACAGACCGAGGAAGACGTCGGCACCGGCAACGATGTCGGCCAGCGTGCGCAGCGGGGTGTCGCGCGCGTAGCGGGCCTTGTCGGCGTCCATGTCCTCGACGCGGCCGCTGTAGACCACGCCCTTGCGGTCGGTCACCAGGATGTTCTCACGGCGCATGCCCAACTGAACCAGCATGTCGAGGCAGGCAATACCGGCAGCCCCGGCGCCGGAAACCGCCATCTTGACCGTGCCGATATCCTTGCCGAGCACATGCAGCGCGTTGACCACCGCGGCGCCAACGATGATCGCGGTGCCGTGCTGGTCGTCGTGGAACACCGGAATCTTCATCCGCTCGCGCAACTTGCGTTCGACGATGAAGCACTCCGGCGCCTTGATGTCTTCCAGGTTGATGCCGCCGAAGGTCGGCTCCAGGCTGGCGATGATGTCGACCAGCTTGTCCGGATCGAGTTCATCGATCTCGATGTCGAACACGTCAATGCCGGCGAATTTCTGGAACAGCACACCTTTGCCTTCCATCACCGGCTTGGCCGCCAGCGGTCCGATCGCGCCGAGACCGAGTACCGCAGTGCCGTTGGTGATCACCGCCACCAGATTGGCGCGCGCGGTGACCGTGGAGGCCTCGTTCGGGTCGTCGACAATGGCGTCGCAGGCGGCTGCCACGCCCGGCGAATAGGCCAGCGACAGATCGCGCTGGGTGGTCAGCGCCTTGGTCGGAGCTACCTTGATCTTCCCCGGCGGATGCTGGCGGTGATATTCGAGCGCGCTCTGCTTGAGCTGGTCGGAGATGGACATGGCGGAGCGCCCGATGTGAAGAGGCGGGCAGGATATCACCGGGGTTGTTGCGGGAAGGCGGGGGCGGGGCAAAGGGGTAGAGGGCAAGCGGCTCTTGGTAGGTCCAGGCTTGTCTGGACGCTTCGAGCTTGTCGCTTCTGTGGGTCCAGACTTGTCTGGACGCTTCGAGCTTTTCGCTTCTGTGGGTCCAGACTTGTCTGGACGCTACTCGTTCGGCCGAAGGGAAAGCGTCCAGACAAGTCTGGACCCACAAAAGCCATCGCGATCTGCGAACCTTTCCTGTGTCCTGTGTCCTGTGTCCTGTGTCCTGTGTCCTGTGTCCTGTGTCCTGTGCCCTGTGCCCTGTGCCCTGTGCCCTGTGCCCAGTGCCCAGTGCCCAGTGCCCAGTGCCTCAGCTCGCCCAGCCCGCCAGCACGATGATCGACAGCAGCACCAGCCACACGACCAGCAGGCGCCAGAGCAGTCGGCGTGCTTCTTCGACGGCTTCGTCGCGGATCGGCGAGCCATCGGCGCTGATGAACTCCTGGTCGTCGATATCGACACAGGCGCGCGCAGTGGCCGACAGGAAGCCGAGGTCGAGATGCAACAGACCCTGGCCATGCGCAGCATGGTGCTCGCGCCAGGCTTTGCCGACCGCGTCGAAGTCGGATGCCAAAGCCAGCGCCAGCGTCATCAACTGCGCCGGCAGCCAGGCTAGTGCGGCATGTACATGCGCGGCCGCATCCACCTGGGCTGGCGGCAGCGCGCTGCGCAGTTCCGCCGATTGCGCGAGCAGTTGCAGCAGGCGATAACCGAGCACACCGGCGGGGCCGAAAACAACGAACCAGAACAATGGGCCGAACCAGCGCGTGAGCCCGGCCGAGAACACGTTTTCGACCAGGTCGCGGCTGCGCACCGGAGCTTCGCCGCAGCTTCCACCCAGGGCAGCGAGGGCTTCGGCACGATCCGCCGGGGTTTCGGCGCGCGCTGCCTGACGCGCATCGTCGTCGAGATCGCGCGGACCCCAGCACAGGAACAATACGACCAAGGCGAACACGAACCGCAGCAGGCCGTGCAGCGTTTCGCCGAGTGTCCAGTCGATCACCGCAACCAGAGCCAGCAAAGGCAGCAATACCAGCGCCAGTCCGTATTCGTTCGACCACAGGGCAAGGCCGCTGGCACGCTGATCCAGCCATACCACCCAGTCGCGCAGCCACAGGAATTGGCGCAGGCGCGCCAGTTCCGGCGCCAGCCAGCCGACGACGAGCACGATCAGGATGGCAAGCAGCGCCAGTGCCATGGGGTTGACCTGCAGTGAAAGAGTTGCAGAGTTGACGCGGATCGCCTCCGCGCGTCAAGCGGGTTGGCTCGCCTCCGGGTCGGTCGCGGTCCTTCTACCCTTGGGTTCAAATAGGTGGCGCGAAGATCTCCGCACTGGCGCGCCCGGTACGTTCCTCGTACCAGTCTTCCAGGAGGCGCGCGGACAGCGACAGCGGCGGCGGCAACCGGAGCTCTCCGGCGACCACGGCGGCCAGCAATTCAGAGGGCGAAAACCATGCGGCATGTTCGAGTTCGTCGCCATAGCGCAGCTGATCGCTGGCGGCGCGGGCGGTGAATCCCAGCATCAGGCTGGCCGGGAAGGGCCAGGGCTGCGACGAGTGGTACTCGCATTCGGCAATCACAACGCCGGACTCTTCTTCGACTTCGCGACGCAACGCATCCTCCAGGCTTTCGCCAGGTTCGACGAAGCCGGCCAGGACCGAATAGCGCCGCGGGGGCCAGTTTGCCTGACGCCCGAGCAACACTCGGCCGGCGTGTTCGACCAGCACGATGATGGCCGGATCCAGGCGCGGAAACTGCTCAAGGGAACAACTGCCGCAGCGCCGCCGGTGACCACCGTACTCGATGGTCGTGGGCGCTCCGCATTGTCCACAATAACGGTGCTGACGATGCCAGTGCACCAGCGCGCGTGCGTACGCGGCATAACCGGCGTCGACCGCAGGCAGCGACAGCGCGGCCAGGCGCAGGTCGATCCAGCGGCGACGTTCGGCGATCACGCGCTCGCGTTCGCCATCGTCGATGACCAGCGCGAGCACCGGGCGACCCTCCACGGCGCCGAGCGAGAGCCGATGCTCGGCGTCTACATCGATCTCGAGCGCCGAGGCCACCCGCGCCAGCGAGCCTTCGTCCTCGACCAGCACTTCGCCACGCGAGCTGATGTAGAACGTCAGGGCGGTTGCCGGGTCGAGATCGACCTCGTTGCGCCCGGCTCGTTCGCGCCAAGTGCCCGAGCGATCCAGGGGCAGTGCCGTGAACCAGTTGCGCGCGCTGCGGCGTTCGGAACCCACCGGCTCAAACCGTGAACGACGAACCGCAGCCGCAGGTGGTCTTCGCGTTGGGATTGCGAATCAGGAACTGCGCGCCCTGCAGACTCTCGGTGTAGTCGACCTCGGCGCCGCCCAGGTACTGCAGACTCACCGGGTCGACGATCAAGGTAACGCCGTCGGTTTCCACGGCCAGATCGTCGTCCTGCAAGGCTTCGTCGAAACTGAAACCGTACTGGAAGCCGGAACAGCCGCCGCCCTGAATGTAGACGCGCAGCTTGAGCGACGGATTGCCCTCTTCCAGCATCAACTCGCGCACCTTGCGCGCCGCCGCCTGGGTGAACTGCAGGCCGATCTCTTCGCTCACGTCAGTCATCTCTGCGTCTTCCTGCTTGACTCGACAACTTGCGGGTCGCGACGGCGGTTTTCAAGAGCCGGCGTCGGGCTTGGGCAGTTGTTTGCGCGGTTCTTCCTGATGCACCATCTGGCCGTTGACCTGCGCGCCGGCGGCCATCTCCAGGACTCGGTAATACACATTGCCGCGTACACGCGCCGTGGACCCGAGCACCAGTTTCTCGGCAACCACGTCGCCGAGCATTTCGCCGTGGATCTCCGCCTGCGGCACCTGCACCTGACCCTCGATCTGCCCGCGTTCGTAGAGCTTGAGCACCGCGTCCCCGGCATCGTCGGCAACCACCGTGCCCTTGATTCGGCCTTCGATGATGAAACTGCCCGCGAACTTGACATCGCCGGTGATGCTCATGCGTTCGCCGACCAGACACTCGATCGCACCCGCAGGTATCGACTTGCTGACTTTCTTTTCCCCAAACATCACGGGTCCCCTTCGATGACGATGTCTTTCCACATGAATTCGCGCTCTACCGCACTGCCGCCTTCCGGCAACACCCGCAAGCGCACCGAGGCTGGCTTGAAGCCTTCCGGTAGCATGATCAAACCAGCCAATTGCTGAAAGTACTTGAACGAAAAATCCAGCGTCTTCCCGGCGCCACCCAACTCATCGAGGCCCAGTCTGGTGTTGTTCTGACCGGTCACCCCGCTCAGGCTGATCTCGACAGTACCCGAGGCCTGGCGATTGCGCTTCAGATTCTGACTCAAGGTGAGTGCGAACTGGAAAGTATTGGCATCGTCTGTCCGGCGCAGCTGCAAACTGTGCACCGAAAGCCCGGGTTGCTGCGCGCCGCCTTCCATCAGTCGCTGGTAGAAGCCGAGGTCGCTGCGCAGCGACGCGATCTCTTCCTGACGGTTCGCCAGCGCCTGCTGCAGCTCCTGGTTGGCGCGCTCCGCCACCTGCTCGCCGCGCTCGTGCTGCGCCAGAGCTCGCTGCAATTGCAGTTTTTCGGCATCGGCGGCGACCAGCGCCCGGCGCGCCTGCGCCAGCTCCTGTGCCACCTTCGTGTACTGCGGAGCGATCGTCGCCCGCAGCGTGAGGTAAGTTGCCGCGATGCTTGCCAACCAGAGTGCGGCGATGATCAGTCGCAATCGCCACAGTCGCCGCGGATCGTCTTCAACGAAGCGCAGTCGGCGAGTTGGCGCGGCGTCAGACCGCATCGCTCGAACCAGCAGGAATCGGGTTGGCGCGCATCTTGGGAATTCCTGTAGTCCACGGCGTGGTTGCCCGGAATCAGTGCCGTCAGCGAGGGCACGGGTGGGATCGATCACTGGAGCAGGGCTTATAGACGCCCATTTGCGGCACGCACAAGCGCGCGCGGCCGCTGCCGCTTCGCCGTTCAGCATCCACTCGCAAACAAACTTGATGCCCGTCGCCGCGGGCTACTGTGGCGAGGGCCCGCTGGTATAGTCGAGTCATCCCGCGTGCTCAGAGCTTGCCGTGCTACCCAAGGACGAGTCACAGCAAAACGCCGAGCTCCGCCAGGCCTTCATGAGGCACCTGCCGCGGCGCATCGAAGCCGTGCGCAAGCGCGGACATCGCGTGTGTCGTGGTATCTGGGACGTCAATACCGTCACCCTGCTGTACCAGGATGTGCAGGGTCTGGCCGGTGCGGCCGGACGCTACGGGCTGCTCGATGCCAGCGAGCGCCTGTTCCAGATCGAGCGCCTGATCGAGCCGCTGATCCGGCAACTACGCATGCCGACCGATGAAGACAGGGCGGCGATCGAACTGCAACTCGACAGCCTCGAGGCGATCATTTCGCCGCCGGCGCCGGCAACCCGCAGCGCTCGCGATTTCGTGGTGCCGATGGCAGAACGCGGTGGCCCCGGCTGGGCCTCGGTGGTGTTGCTGCCGCCCGACGAGTACTGGCGCCGCTTCAGTCACCGCGAAGTTGCGATGCTGAACAGTGAAACCCATGGCCAGCCACCGCCGGCGACCGTGATCGCCCGTTCCTGGCGCCCGGAGGACGCGCCGCTTTCGGCTGGCGTCGCCGACTCCGAGCCGGCGCAAATCGTCAACGCCGGCTCCGTGTTTGCGCTCGACGTCGAGCATTCCGCGGCACGTACGCAAATCACTCCAGCGCCCGCGCCGCCGCCGGCGAACATCGCGACAGCCGAAGTCACGCCACCGGTCGAGCGCCCAGCCACGCGCCCGCGCACCGGTCGCATCTACTACCTGTCGGACATCACCCCTTTCGGACGTGAGCTGACCCAGGCGCTGGGTCAGCTGGGTTATGCCGTCGATCGCCTCGAGAGCCCGGAAGAGCTGAAGGAGATGCTCGGCTCGCTGGCGCCGGACCTGATCGTCATCGATGGCAGCTTCTTCGACCAGATCGAGCACCTGGGCGAATTCGTCAAGCGCGTGCGTCAGCGCGTGTCCGGCAAGCTGCCGTTGCTGGCCTTTTCCGAGCAGGATGACCTGAACAGCAGGCTCAAGGCCATGCGCTCCGGCGTCGACACGCTGATTCCGCTGCCGATGTCGGCGCAGCAGGCCTCTCTGCGCGTGCGCGAGCTGATCGAAGTCGAGGGTGAGGACCCGTTCCGCGTGATGATCGTCGAGGACGATCGCTCGCAGGCGATGTTTGCCGAGTCCGTGCTGCGCAAGGCGGGCATGGAGACCATGGCGGTGATCGAGCCGCTGGACACGCTCGAACGCCTGGAGCAGTTCCGCCCCGACCTGATTCTGATGGATTTGTACATGCCGAACATCTCCGGCATGGAACTGACGGCGATCATTCGCGAGCGCGACCAGTTCATCAACACACCGATCGTGTTCCTTTCCGGCGAACAGGACTCGGAAAAGCACTTCGAGGCGCTATCCGCCGGCGGCGACGATTTCCTGGCCAAGCCGATCCGCCCGAAATTCCTGATCTCGGCGGTCAACAACCGCGCCCGTCGCGCGCGTTTGATGGCGCGCAAACGCGTGGTCGATCCCAAGGATTCGACCACCGGCCTGTACCATCGCGCCTACGTCATCGACAAACTCAACGAGTTGCTCGGCCAGGACGATCGCCCCATTCACGTCGGCGGTGTGATGTTCATCGAGATCGAGGGCGCTCAGGGCCTGCGCGAGCAGAAGGGCTTGGCCGCGTACGAGCCGATCATGCGTCAGATCGGCGCAACCATCGCCAGCTTCGCGCGTGCGGATGAACTGGCTTCGCGTTATGGCGACGCGACCTTCCTGTTGCTCAGCCCGGTGCGCGAGATCGGCGAGATGGAGAGTCTCGCGCGGCAGATCGGCGAGCGCCTTGCGTCGGAACTGGTCGAGGTCGACCAGCACAGCCTGCCGGTCGCAGCACGCGTGGGCATCGCCGGTTTCACGCCGCAGATCGCCGATGCCGCCGACATGCTGAACGCGGCCGAGCGCGCATGCGCGCGGGGGCGCAAGCAGGGCGGTTCCAGCGTTACCGTTCATCAGCCCGAAGTGATCGCCAGCAGCGGCGGCGGACTGGTCGACGCCATTCGGCGGGCCCTCGATGAAGACGGTTTCCAACTGTTGTTCCAACCCATCGTTTCGCTGCACTCGACCGGCGATGAACAGTACGAAGTGTTGCTGCGCCTGCGTGGCGATTCCGGCGAGATCATCGGCGCGCAGCAGGTGATCGAGGCCGCGCGCAGCGTCGGCCTGGTCAGCAGCATCGATCGCTGGTGCCTCAGCAAATGCCTGCGGGTGATCGAGGAGCGCAAGCGCCAGGGGCGGCCGGTGCGCTTGTTCGTCAACCAGTCGGCCGAAAGCACGATGGACCTGGAGCGCGTGCCCTGGCTCAAGCAGTCGCTGGAGACGCGGCGTGTCGCGCCTGACGCACTGGCGCTCGAACTGAAACTCGGCGACGTGCTGATGCACATGCGCGAGGCTTTGGCATTCTTCGAATCGGTGCGCAAGATCGGCGTACGCGTGGTCGTCGATGAATACGACGGCGGGCTCACCGCTCTGCAACTGCTCAGCCTGATTTCGGCGGACTACCTGAAGCTCGCCGACAAATACACCCGTGGAAATGGCATCAGCAATCACGTCGATGAACTGCGCACCCTGGTGCGCGCAGCGCACGATGGCGGTCGTTACGTGATCGCTCCCAAGGTCGAGACGGCGCAAAGCGCGGCGTCGCTGTGGACCATGGGGGTAGACCTCATCCAGGGCAACTTCGTACAGCAGCCGGGCGCAGAACTCGGTTTCGATTTCAGCGCATCGGCTCTTTGACGGTTGTACGAAGGGTGGCGGCGCAATCAAGGGGGCAGCATGGTTAGTGCGGGACAAACGGGCGCGCTGGAAACGCAACGGCACAGCGGCGTCGAGGCGGCCCTCCATTGGTGTGCGGGCTGTCTGCTGTTCGCGCTGCTGACCGCGCTGGCGGCCGGCTCATGGGCTGCACCGACATTGCTGGCGGCGTGGGTCGGCGCGCAATCGCTGCCTTGCCTGGCGGCGCTTTGGGCGTGGAAGCGACTCTCTGAAAACAGCGAGCGCGCATTTCTGGTAGCGCGCATCGCGCTCGTCGTCAGCGCCCTGTGCTGGGCTTTCGGGACCGTTGCGCTGGGGCCGTCGCCCGACGGTGGCCTGAACCTGGCTCTGATCCTGACGACAGCAGGTTTGGCGACCGCGGGAGTGTGGTTGTTCATCAGCGAGCCCAGGCTGTTGCTTGGCGTTCTGCTGGTGCTGCTGCTGCCCGCCGCTTTCGTCCTGCTCAGTGCCCAGCCGGCGCAGTGGGCGGCCACGATATTGCTGTTGTTGCTGGCAGCGCTGAACCTGGTGGCTGGAAGGCGTCGAGAGATGCTGCTGGATCGCGTCGTCGACACCCGTCTGGAGGCCGACGGTGAAACCCGCGCGGTGCGGCGCGAACGCGACAGCATTGGCGCGAGCCTGACTGCGGGCGAAGCCGCCGAACTCAGCCAGTTGCGCACCGAACTCGAGCGCCATCGCAATCTCGAAAAGGAAATGCAGGAGGCGAAGCAGGCCGCCGAATCGGCCAACATGGCCAAGGGCGAGTTCCTGGCGACCATGAGCCACGAGATGCGCACGCCGTTGAACGGCATCATCCCGCTGCTGGAGATCCTGCGCGATACCAAGTTGCAGCCGGATCAGCGCGAGTACCTGAACACCGCCTACACGTCAGCGCGCCACCTGCTGCGGATCATCGACGACATTCTCGATTATTCGAAGATCGAGGCCAACAAACTCGAACTGGAAACGGTCGGGCTGAACCTCAAGGACGTCGTCGACTCGGTGGTCCGGTTGATGGAGAAGGCCGCCGATGCCAAGGGGTTGAAGCTCTCGGCCAGCTTCGACCCCAACGTGCGCCTGGCCTGCCGTGGCGACCCGGTGCGACTGCGCCAGGTACTTTCGAATCTGGTCAGCAATGCGATCAAGTTCACCGAGAAGGGGTCGATCCAGATCCAGATCAGCAAGCGTGGCGAAACGCGCACCAATACCGAGCTGATGTTCGCTGTGCGCGACTCCGGCATGGGTATTTCCGCGGAGAAGGCGGAGCGACTGTTCCAGCCGTTTTCGCAGGCTGACACCTCGACCACCCGCAATTACGGCGGTACCGGTCTGGGTCTGGTGATCTGCAAGCGCATCGTCGAACTGATGGGCGGCAAGATCGGGCTCAAGAGCGAAGTGGGCAGGGGCTCGGTCTTCTGGTTCAGCGTACCGTTCCTCAAGGCGATCGGCGATGTCGGCACCAACCGCCGCGATCTTTCCGGCGCGCGCGCCCTGATCGTTTGCAGCGAGCCGAGGCTGACCCAGCGCTTGTCCAGCCAGTGCCAGACCTGGGGGCTCAGCCAGATCGCGACCAACACCACGGCCGATGCCTTGAGCAAACTCAAGTCTTCGGCCACGCTCGGCGAGAACTGGGCGTTCGATGTCGTGATCGTCGATCTGGGCAGCATGCGCCCGACGGCGCCCGCACTGGCGCGCAATGTCCTGCGCGAACCAGCGTTGGAGCGCCTGCAGATTGTCTACATCGACGGCGACGAGGGCGCCCCGCCCGAACTGCAGATGGACAACGCGCGCAGCGTCCTGCTCAAGCGCGGCTTCAGCGACAGCGAACTGCAGACGGCGCTGAACAAGCTGCTGCAGGTCGAGGCGGGCGGTGAACGACGATTCAACCTGCTGGAGGAGGCGGCGCGACTGGGGATCGACGATGCGGCAACGTCGGCGTCGCGGGCTCCCTCCGCCGACAGCGAGCCGGCCGCCGAACTGCCGCGGGCGAAACTCGCCGGACATGCGCTGCTGGTCGAGGACAATCCGGTCAATCGTCAGGTCGCGCAGCGGCTGCTGAGCCTGATCGGCATCACTTTCGATGTTGCCGAGAACGGCAAGGAAGCCTTCGAGATGATGATGGCCAGCAGCAAGTTCGATGTCGTGCTGATGGACTGTCAAATGCCGGTGATGGATGGTTATACGGCCACTCGTTCGCGACGCACGCTGGAACAGGAGCGCTCGTTGCAGCGCATTCCGATCATCGCGATGACCGCGAACGCGATGGCGGGCGATCGCGAAAAGTGCCTGGCGTCGGGCATGGACGACTACATGTCCAAACCGCTGAATCGCGGTTTGCTCGAGCAGACCATCCGCAAATGGCTGCCCAAGAACCGCAAGGATGTGCAGGCGCCGGCACCGGCAGCGGCGCCCGTTGCCCCCCAGGCGCCGCCGGTGCGCCTGACCGAACCGGTCAAGTTGACCTCATCGGTCCCGGCGATCAACGAAAGCATCGTCAACGAGCTGATCGACGTGATGGGCAGCGAATTCACCTCGTTGGTGCGGGTCTATCTGGAGGACACGCCGAAGAATCTGCAGGCGCTCACCGCCGCGGCCGAACGCGGCGACGTCCAGGCCATGATCGCGCCCGCCCATTCCCTGAAGTCGACCAGCGCCAACCTCGGTGCCATGGCGCTGTCGGATGTCGCCAAGCTGATCGAACATGGCGCGCGCTCGTCGACCCTGCGCGATTCCGCTGGCATGGCGCGCCAGGCCGGCATCGAATTCCGCCGCGCCGCCGACGAATTGCAGCGGCTGCTGCAAAAGGCCGGGGAGTAGCGCAGGGTTGATCTCACAGAAGCTCGGGTCGCCCCTGGCGGTGCGCTTGTTCGCGCATCCAGGATGTGGGAGCGGGTTTATCCCGCGAGAGCTTTCGCGGAGTGAATCCGCTCCCACCACACTAGTGTGGTTTGCCATTAATTCGCATCACTATTTATCTTCGTTGCGA
>CALEZI010000175.1 GCA_937928755.1 uncultured Rhodanobacteraceae bacterium
CGGGTTGAACCCGCTCCCACGAGAAGCAAAACCCCACCTACCGCCCAACCCGCCGTCGGCCATGGGCGCGTGGATGCGCTGAACGCCGTGCGGGTGGGGCTGGGCGTGCTGCACAAATCGGGGTTCGAGTAGCCGAGCTTTTGTGGGAGCGGGTTCATCCCGCGAGCTTCTCGGTGAAGCGGAGCAAAAGCTCGCGGGTTGAACCCGCTCCCACGAGAAGCAAAACCCCACCTACCGCCCAACCCGCCGCGGCCACGCCGCCAGAAACGCCCACACTGCCCCGAGCGCGGCAATGCCGGCAGCCGCGGGCACGCCGAGCACCTTCGGTCCGCCGGCGTCGAGTGCGTACAACAAGCCGGCGACGATGATCAACCCGCTGCCGAGGATCGCCAGCACGGTCTGCCGCTGCCCTTGGCGGGTGACGCTGATCAATTTCTGGATATCCGGCGAGCGCATCTTCAACTGATGCTCGCCGGAGACCGACTGCTTGAGATATTCGTGCAGCAGGCGCGGCAATTCCGGCGCGCTCTGGATCAGACCCGGCAGCCGCGTGCGGATTTCCTTGGCGGCCGCATTAAGGCCGTACTTCTGCGCCATGATTTCGGACAGCACCGGCTTGGCCACGGCCCACAGATCGAGTTTGGGGAACAGGTTGCGGGCCACGCCCTCGATGTTGAGCAGCGTCTTCTGCAGCAGGATGAGTTGCGGCTGGAGAATCAACTGGTACTGCTGCGCCACCGCGAGAATCTTGAGCAGCACCTCGCCCAGCGAAATCTCGCTCAGCGGTCGCGTGAAATAAGGTTCGCAGACCCCGCGTACGGCGCCTTCCAGATCGTCGATGCGGATGTGCGCAGGCATCCAGCCGGCTTCCAGGTGCAACTCGGCGATGCGCCGGTAATCCTGGTTGAACATCGCCATGAAATTCTCGGCGAGGTAACGTTGGTCGGCCGGCGGCAGCGAACCCATGATGCCGAAGTCGAGTGCGATGAACTGCGGATCCTCGGGGCGCTCGCGAGAGATCAGCACATTGCCCGGATGCAGATCGGCGTGAAAGAAGTTGTCGCGGAACACCTGGGTATAGAAGAGCCGCACTGCGCGCTCGGCGAGCTTCTCGAAATCGACGCCAGCGGCACGCAGCGCGTCGAGATCGTTCAGCGCGATGCCGTAGATGCGTTCCATCGTGATCATTCGCGTTCGCGTCAACGACCACACCATCTCCGGCACGTACAGCTCGCGAGATCCCAGCCAGTTGCGCCGGAGCAGACTGCCGTTGGCAGCCTCCCGCATCAGATCCAGCTCCAGCGTCAGCGTGCGCTCGATCTCGGCGACCACGTCCCTGGGTCGGATGCGGTCCGCATGCGCCAGGCGTCGATCGGCAATTCCAGCGATGGTCTTCAGCAGCGCCAGGTCCTCGGTTACGCGCTCACCGATCCCCGGGCGCAGCACCTTGATGACGACCTCGCGGCCGTTGTGCAGAGTCGCCGCGTGCACCTGTGCGATCGATGCCGAGGCCAGCGGCGCTTCGTCGAAACTGCTGTAGTGCGTGGATATCGGGGCTCCGAGTTCGGTCTCGATCAGCGCGCGCGCCTGCGCACCGGGAAACGGAGCAACCCGATCCTGCAGCTTCTCCAGTTCGTCGGCGACGTCCTGCGGCAACAGGTCGCGTCGCGTCGACAGGATCTGCCCGAACTTGACGAAGATCGGCCCGAGTTCTTCCAGCGCCCGGCGCAGGCGCTCGCCGCGCGCCATCGCCGCGGCGCCGACGCCATCGCCGGTCATCGCGCGAATCCACGTCAGCGGCCGGAACAGCCGCGCCGCGGGCGTGACTTCGTCAAGCCGGTACTTCACCAGCACTCGACCGATGCGCCAGACGCGCAGAAAGGAGGCGAGGTTCATCGCGAACGGCAGTGAAACGAGAAATGCGAAACGTCAATTCGGCTCATGGCGCAGCGGGGCGCCCGGCCCGCATCCGCGCCACCCGTTCGATGCGCGCCTCCAGCCGCTCGACATCGTCGCGGATGCGGTCGACGTCGTCGGTGAATTCGGCCAGTTCGCCCGCAGCAACGACATCGCGCGACTCTTCGCGCAGATATTCGGTGGTGTTCAGCAGCATCGCGCTGGCGGTCTGCCGGCCCCAGTTGAACGCGCCGCGCAGGCCTTTGGCGATCTGATGCCCGGCCACCTCGCCGAAAAACTGCGCAAACGGTCGATCCCAGTCGGGGTCGAGCGCGGCGACCAGCTTCTGCATGCGCCGCGCGAGATCGGCATCCCCGGAGATGTCGATACGACCGGCCGGCAGCTCGAATCCGCCGCGCTCGGCGGCCAGCGCCAGCAAGGCACCCGGCGTGGCCGTGATCGACAGATCCGGTGCGTCGGCGTCGCTGGCGATCAGGCGGCCGCCGTTGACGGCGATCTGGATCGGCGCAGCCCACGGCTTCAGTCGCAGCGCGACCCGACGCCCTTCCAGCGCCGCAAGTGCTTCGGCAGCGCCGCTGTCCAGGGCCAGGGTTCGATTGAGCGCCGCTTCGAGCAGTCGCAGCAACGGTGTGGGCCAGCGTGGGATGTCGGTGGTCATGACTCGGCAATCCGATGATTCAAGCCACATGCTACCCCGACCAGCCCAGGGCGCGGTGGGCGTCAGCAAGCACGCCGGCAGCCATCATGACTCGCAGGATTGTCACCGTCGGGCTGGGCGCGCCTGCTTGCCCAGCCCCCGCAAGCGGAGTAATGTCGACTTGCGCCCCGCGGCAATTTCGAGGGCCTCATGGTCCAATGCAATGCGCCATACACTGAAGTCGCCTTCGCGACGAGGGCGGTTGGCGCGTACCCGGACCCGATCGGCCACCCCACAACGACTCGGCACGTTTCGCCTCACCGGCGATGCGTGGCTGCGCACGCGCGTCCGTTCCACAGCTGACTAACGCTAAAGGAGGGTTGGAGATGTTCGAAAACACGAACCCCGACGATGTTCAGGCAATGATCGAGCGCAACGACGAGTTCAAGCGTCTCTACCATCGCCACCGCGACCTCGACAAGCAGGTGATGGATGCTGAACTCGGCGTACGCCCGATGGACGACATGACCTTGCACTCCCTGAAGAAAGAGAAGCTCAGGGCCAAGGACCGCCTGTTCTTCCTCTGGGAACACCGCAGCTGATCCAGGCCGCGGCCACTTCGAACTGACCATCGATCGACGGCCGGCGCCAGCCCGTCGGGCTGCGCCGCCGCCGGTCGTGGGAGCGGGTGTTGGTTGCTGGTTGTTGATTGTTGGCGGCACGATCGAGCGCAGAGCGCGCTCTGCTACCAGGAACCAGAATCCAACAACTCTCTGCTTCTGCTGCCAGCAGCCGGCAATCACCTCAACTGCGCCAGTTTGTAGCAGACGCGCGCCGAACCGAGCGCACTGGCGTCGGCTTCACGGTCGATGCGGATACACTCGCGCCCTCTTTCACAGACGTGATGATGGCTGGCGTGAAGATCGATTCAGTTGGAGCATGGAAGCTTGCCGGACTGGTGCCCGCGCTGCTGGCACTGGTGGCGTGCGGTGGCGCAACAACGCCCGGCGTTGGCCCCGGCGCGGGCGCAGCCAAGCCGCAGCCGGTGGTGGTGCAGCCGGTCACACGTACGGCCTGGGTCGACCGCATCCAGGCGCTCGGCACCGCAAAGGCCAACGAATCGGTCACGCTGACGGCCAAGACCGCCGAGACCGTGGCCCGCGTCAATTTCAGCGATGGCCAGTTGGTCGACGCTGGCGCGGTGCTGGTCGAGATGACCGATCGCGCCGAGGTGGCGCAACTGAAGGAGGCGCAGGCCGCGTACTCCGAAACCGAGAAGCAGTACGAGCGGCTGCGCGGTCTGGTCAAGCAGGGCACGGTGACGCAATCGCAGGTCGATGCGCAACTGGCGGCGCGCGATACGGCCAAGGCACGCATGGAGGCGATCCGCGTGCGTTTGTCCGATCGCGTGGTGACGGCGCCGTTCGCCGGCGTGCTGGGTTTTCGCGCCGTCAGCCCGGGCACGCTGGTCCAACCGGGCACGGTGATCACCACGCTCGACGACATCCGCACCATCAAGCTCGATTTCTCGGTACCGGAGACCTTCCTGGCGGCATTGGCGCCAGGGCAGACGATCGAGGCACGCAGCGCCGCCTATCCCGAGAAATCATTCGACGGCATCGTGACCTCGCTCGATTCGCGCGTCGATCCGGTCACCCGCGCGATCATCGTGCGCGCCGAGATCCCCAACCCGGAGCGCCTGCTCAAGCCCGGCATGCTGCTCGCCGTCGAGGTACTGAACCGGCCGCGCGAGTCGCTGACGATCGCGGAAATCTCGCTGTCGGCCCTGCGCGAGACCATGTTCGTCTACCGCGTCGACGACGACAACGTTGCGCGCGAGATCAGCGTGCGCATCGGCGGGCGTCGCAGCGGCGAAGTCGAAGTTCTCGAAGGCCTCAGCGAAGGCGATCGAATCGTCACCGACGGCCTGGTGCGCATGCGCGATGGCGTGCCGGTAGCCATCAACGCTTCGACACCGACGGGAGGCTGATCCATGCTGCTGTCCGACTTGTCGATTCGCCGTCCGGTCCTGGCTGTCGTCACCAGCCTGTTGCTGGTGGTTTGCGGGATTGCCGCATTCCTCAACCTGCCGCTGCGCGAGTTGCCCGATGTCGACCCGCCGGTGGTGTCGATCAGCACCAACTACCGCGGTGCCGCGGCCGCCGTGGTCGAGACGCGCATCACCCAACTCATCGAAGACGCCGTCAGCGGCATCGAGGGTATCGAGACCATCCAGTCGTCGAGCGACAACGGGCGTTCCGGCGTCACCGTGCAGTTCATGCTCGGCCGCGACCTCGAAGCCGCCACCAATGACGTACGCGACGCGATCAGCCGGGTCCGCGCCAACTTGCCGCAGGAGATCGACCCGCCGCAGGTGGCCAAGATCGACGCCGACGCGCAACCGATCCTGTGGCTGAACTTCTCCAGCGACCGTCTCGACGCGATGGCGCTGTCGGATTATGCCGAGCGCTACCTGGCCGATCGGCTGTCGACCATGCCGGGCGTGGCCAGCGTCATGGTCGGCGGCCGCCAGCGTTATGCGATGCGCGTGTGGCTCGACCGCGAGGGGCTGGCGGCGCGCGGACTCACGGTGCCGGACGTGGTCGCCGCGCTGCGCCGCGAGAACGTCGAGTTGCCGGCCGGCAGCGTCGAGGCGGCGCAGCGCGACTTCAGCGTGCGCATCGATCGCAGTTACCGCTCGCCGGAACAGTTCGCGGCGCTGCCGATGGGCAAGGGCCGCGACGGCCATATCGTGCGCCTGGGCGAAGTCGCGCAGGTCGAACTGGGCTCGACCGACCGACGCAACCTGTTCCGCGGCAACGGCAAGCAACAAGTTGGCCTCGGCGTGGTCAAGCAATCGACAGCCAACACCGTGACGGTGGCCCAGGCGGTGCGCGCGGAAGCGGCGCGCATTTCCACGACACTACCCGCCGGCATGCAACTGGTGGTCGCCTTCGACTCGTCGGTCTACATCGACCGCTCGATCCATGAGGTCTATTTCACGCTGTCGATCACCATGTTGCTGGTGATTGCGGTGATCTACCTGTTCCTCGGCAGTTGGCGCGCAGCGTTGATTCCCGCCGTGACCATCCCGGTGTGCATCGTCGCGACCTTCATCGGCTTGTACGCCTTCGACTTCTCGATCAATCTGATCACGCTGCTGGCGCTGGTGCTGTGCATCGGCCTGGTGGTCGACGACGCCATCGTGGTGCTGGAGAACTGCCAACGGCGCGTCGATCTCGGCGAGCCGCCGCTGATTGCCGCCCAGCGCGGCGCGCGCCAGGTCGCCTTCGCGGTGATCGCCACCACTGCCGTGCTGGTCAGCGTGTTTCTGCCGATCGCCTTCCTGCAGGGCAATCTCGGCGTGCTGTTCCGCGAACTCGGCGTGGCGCTGTCGACTGCGGTGCTGGTGTCGTCGCTGGTCGCGCTGTCGCTGTCGGCGATGATGTGCAGCAAGCTGCTGGTGCGCAGCGACGGCCATACCGGATTGGCGTTGTGGGTGGACGAGCGCTTCCGCGGCATCGAAGCGGGCTACCGGCGAATGCTCAACGGCAGTGTCGATCGCTCGGGCCTGCTCGGGGCGGTGGTGCTGGCGGCTGTGGTCGCCAGTGCCGCCCTTTACGTGACGATCCCCAAGGAGCTGACACCTCCCGAGGATCAGGGCAACTTCTTCATCTCGGTGAACGGTCCGGAAGGCGCGGGCTACGACTACACCGTGGAGCAGGCGCTGAAGGTCGAAGCGCCGCTGATGAAGTTGATCGACGAAGGACTCGCCACGCGCGTGCTGATCCGCGCTCCACGGGGATTCGGCGGTGGCGGAGAAGACATGCACACCGCCAATGCGATCCTGTTCCTGGCGCCGTGGGGCGAGCGACCGCCGGCGTTCGAGATCCAGCGCCGTCTGCAGGCGGAACTCGATCAGATTCCCGGGGTGCGCTCGTCGGTGATCATGCGCACCGGCTTGTCGCGCGGCGGCGGCGGCGGCAACCAGCCGGTGCAGTTCGTCATCGGCGGACCTGATTACGCGACGCTCGCCAAGTGGCAGGAGCGCGTACTCCGACGCGCCGAAGCGCTGCCCGGCCTGATCGGCGCCGACAGCGACTACAAGGAAACCCGACCGCAGTTGCGCGTGGAAGTGGACCGCCAGCGCGCCGCCGACCTCGGCGTCTCGGTGTCGGAGATCGGCACCACGCTGGAAACCATGCTCGGCGCGCGCCGCGTGACCACCTTCGAGCGCGACGGCGAGGAGTACGATGTCATGCTGCAGGCCAGTCGCGAGGACCGCTCCGACCCCGGCGATCTGACCAATCTCTACGTGCGCTCCGAACGCAGCGGCGAACTGGTGCCGCTCGGCAACCTGGTCGAGTTGCGCGAGATGGCGGCCTCCGGCGAACTCGACCGCTTCAATCGCATCCGCTCGGTCACCATCACGGCACGCCTGGCACCGGGCTATTCGCTCGGTCAGGCACTGACGGATCTGGAAACCATCGCCCGCGAAGAGTTGCCGTCCACCGCGCAGATCGACTATCGCGGCGAATCGCGCGACTACCGTACCGCCGGCACCACCGTGTTGTTGACCTTCGCCCTCGCGATGCTGGTGGTGTTCCTGGTGCTCGCGGCGCAGTTCGAGAGTTTCATCCACCCACTGGTGATCATGTTGACGGTGCCGCTGGCGGTGCTCGGCGCGTTGTTGGCGCTGTTCGGCTGGGGCCAGATCGCGCCGCTGTTCGGCGGCACCGGCCTCGGCGCCACGCTGAATCTTTACAGCCAGGTCGGCATCGTCATCCTGATCGGCATCGCCACCAAGAACGGCATCCTGATCGTCGAGTTCGCCAACCAGTTGCGCGACGCCGGCAACAGCGTGCGCGACGCCGTCATCGAAGCCTCGGTGCTGCGCCTGCGACCGATCCTGATGACCTCGATCGCCACCGCGATCGGCGCATTGCCACTGGCACTGGCCACCGGCGCCGGCTCCAACAGCCGCTTCACCATCGGCATCGTGATTCTTGCCGGCGTATCGCTGGCGACCGTGCTGACGCTGTTCGTGGTGCCCGCCTTCTATCGGCTGCTGGCCGGCTTCACGCGTTCACCGGAGGCGCTGACGCGCGAGATCGAAGCGCTCGATCGGGCGACGCCGGTGGCGTGAAGCGGGCGTTTGTTGGTTGTTGGTTGTTGGTTGTTGGTTGTTGGTGAGCCACGGCGGAACGGGCTTCGGTGGGCCCAGACTTGTCTGGACGCTTTTCCTGCGGTGAACCACTGGGAGCGTCCAGACATCCGGTCCCACAAAAGCGGACCTACATTAGAATCCGCCTCTCCTGCGGTGAACCACCGGGAGCGTCCAGACAAGTCTGGACCCACAAAAGCGGACCCACAGTAGAATCCGCCACCCCCGCCCACGACGCGCCACAGACATGACCCACCCCACCCGCGGCCTGCTGGTCGTGTTCGAAGGCATCGACGGTGCCGGGAAATCGACGCAGATGCGGCGTCTTGTTTTGCTGGCGCGAGCGCTGGGCTTCGAGTGCGTCGAAAGCCGCGAGCCGACTTGCGGGCAGTACGGCAAACAATTGCGCGACAGTGCCGCCAGCGGTCGTTTGTCGCGCCACGAGGAACACGCGCTCTTGCTGCTCGATCGCCGCGAGCATGTTGAAACCCTGGTGGCGCCGGCCCTTGCGCGCGGCGCCGTGGTGCTGCTCGACCGCTACTACTTCAGCAGCATCGCTTATCAGGCCGGACCGGACCTGAGCGCCGAGCAGATCCGCGCCGACAACGAAGCATTTGCGCCGCTACCGGACCTGCTGCTGATCCTCGATCTGCCGGTGCAGGCTGGCCTCGCCCGCATCGGCGCGCGCGGCGATCGACCGAATGCCTTCGAGGCGGTGGCGACTCTCGAGCATTGCCGCGAGGTTTATCGCAGCTTCGCGGCAGAGCCCTACGCGCGGCTGATCGATGCCTCGCAGGACGCCGACCACGTCACGGCGGCGGCCAGCGCCGCGCTGATGCGGGTTTTGCGGTCGCGCGGGCTGTTGTAGGCGCAGCTCCGGCAAGCACTGAAGGGGGTTGCCGGGATTCCACCACCGGGACGCACGGTGGAAGCCGCGCAGGATCCTCGACGCGGTCCCGGCGCACCCTAGCGGCGCGGATGCCACCCTACCCGTCAATCACGCCCACTCGGTCAGCCCTTCGCGCTCGTACAACTGCTTGAAGCTCGGGCGTGCTTTCATCCGTGCGGCGTAGGCGCCCAGTGCGGGCCAGGTGTGCGCCGGTTTGGGCATGTTGCGCGACCAGCGCATCAGCATCGTGGCGAGAAAGTCGACGGCGCTGATGTCGGCGCCGCAGATGTAAGGCCCGTGCGCGGCGAGGTGCGCATCGAGGCGATCGAACACCGCGGCAATGCGCGTGCCCGCCATCTCTTGCGCCGCGGCCGAATTCTCTTCGCCCGCCGCCTCGGCGGGATACCACCAATGACGGAATGCCGGCTGCAACGTGTTCGCCAGGTGCAGCGCCCACATCAGGTAGGTCGCGCGCTCCCGGCTGCCGCGCGGCGGCTCAAGGCCGGCCGCGGGATGGCGCTCCGCCAACAGCAGGGTCAGCGCCGCGCATTCGGTCACCGGCGCACCATCGACGATCAAGGTCGGCACCACGCCCGCCGGATTCAGTTTGAGGTAGTCCGGCGACTTCTGCTCCTTCGCCGCCAGGTCCAGCTTGACCAGCTCATGCGGCACGTCGAGTTCGATCAGCAACCAGTGAACCACCAGACTGGCGGCGCCGGGCGCGTAGTAGAGGGTGTACATGCGGAGGTTCCTTGTGGGGTGGGTACGAACGGTGTGAAGGGAAACGGAAAAAGGAAAAAGGAAAAGGGAAGATCAAGAGCGGGCACCGAAGGTCCGGCGCCGCAGGGCGCATGCAGGGCGTTGCCCGGACACTGGCCTCATGCGGCCCTTCCATTTTCCTTTTCCCCTTTTCCTTTTTCCTGCTTCTCGCTCACCCCCGCCACAACGCCGGCGTCAACAACACCAGCACGGTGAACACTTCGAGACGGCCGACCAGCATGGTGACCGCCGAAATCAACAGCGCGGCATCGTTGAGGTCCTGGAAATGCATGGCGACGCCACCGAGGCCGGGGCCGAGATTGGTGATGCATGAGGCGGCGGCGGCGAAAGCGGTGAACATGTCGACCCCGGTGGCGGCAATTGCCAGACCCGAAGCGATCAGGCTGACGCAGAACACGGCGACGAAGGCGGAAACAGTGGTGATCATTTCATCGGGAACGATGCTGCGATTGAGCTTGACCGGAAAGCGTCCGTGCGGGTGCACCAGCTTGAGCAATTCACGCGCGGCCAGTCGGGCAACGATCTGCACGCGCACGATCTTGACGCCACCGGCGGTCGATCCGGCGCAGCCGCCGACGAAAGCCGCCAGCACGACCAATGCCGGCGCCATGCCCGGCCAGTGGGAAAAACCGGTGGTCGTGTAGCCGGTCGTGGTCAATCCGGACACCACCTGAAAGGCGGCATGCCGCAACGTTTCGCCGCTGCCGTCGTAGACCCCGCGCAGCATCAGTTCGGCCGCCACCACCAGACTCAGCACCACGGCAATGCGGATCAACGTGCGGAACTCGCCGTCGCTGGCATAAATGGTGGCCGATCCACGCCGCCAGGCGACATAGTGCAGGGCAAAACTGGCGCTGCCGAGCAGCATGAAGACGATGGCGACGATCTCGATCACCGGGTTGTCGAAATGACCGAGGCTGGCGTCGTAGTTGGAAAAACCGCTGGTGGCGACAGTGGTGAAGCCGTGGCAAACGGCGTCGAAGAAACTCATGCCGCAGGCCCAGTAGGCGAGGATGCAGGCGAGGTTGAGACCGACGTAAATGGTCCACAAGGCTGCGGCGGTCTCACGGATGCGCGGCGTCAGCTTGTTGTCCTTGACCGGTCCGGTGAGCTCGCCCTTGGTCAGCTGCATGCCGCCAACCCGCAACGAGGGCAGCACCGCAACCGCCAGCACGACGATGCCAAGTCCGCCGTAGAACTGCAGCATCGCGCGGTACAGCAGCACGCTGCGCGGCAACTGTTCAAGGCCGGTGATCACCGTCGAGCCTGTCGTGGTCAGGCCGCTGACGACCTCGAACAGCGCCTGCACGTAATTCAGTTTCGGCGGCGCCAGCACCAGCGGAATTGCCAGCACCAGGCTGGTGATCGCCCACACCGCCGAGGTCACCAGAAAGCCGTCGCGCAGTCTGAGTTCGCCGCGCGAACGGCGCGTCGGCAGGTACATCGCCATGCCGATCCCGAGCAGTACTGCCAGGCTCTCGGCAAAAGCCAGTGTTGCGCCGTCGCGGTCGTAAAGGCTCAGAACCAGCGACGGCAGCACCAGCAGGCTGGAGAGCAACTGCACATTGCCGATGGCTCGCAGGATGGGAGCATGACGCATCCGGTAGCTACCCCTAATCGCGCCAGAATGCCGGGGTCAACAACACCAGCACGGTGAACACCTCAAGGCGACCGAGCAGCATCGCGATGGAACACAGCCAGACCGCTGAATCGCTGAGATCGCGCACCGTCGCCGTGGCCTTGCCGAGCGCGGGACCGACATTGTTCATGCACGCGGCGACGACCGAGAATGCAGTGACCACATCTTCGCCGGTGGCCGCGACCGCCAGTGACAGCACCAAATAGCTGCCTATGTAGACGGTGACGAACCCTGCG
The DNA here is from genome assembly GCA_937928755.1 of uncultured Rhodanobacteraceae bacterium. GTDB lineage: Bacteria > Pseudomonadota > Gammaproteobacteria > Xanthomonadales > SZUA-5 > JADKFD01. The sequence continues at coordinate 11,263 of CALEZI010000175.1, forward strand.
ATTGCCGCCAGGATGCCCTCGCCGATGACCTGGTCGCCAACCTTCACCGCAAACTGGCCGCGCGGATGGATGACGCGCAGCAACTCGCGCCAGGCGAGCTTGCCGATGATCACCGTGCGGATCGTCTTCAGACCACCTGCGGTGGATCCGGCACAGGCACCAAGAAAGGTGATTGCCATGATGAACGCCGGCGCGAATCCTGGCCAATGCGCAAATCCGGTGGTGGTGAATCCGGTCGAGGTGAACATCGAGACCACGTGGAATCCAGCATGGCGCAGGCTTTCGACCAGCGAACCGTAGACGTCGTGACTGAAGATGCCGAGGGTCACCAGCAGCGTGCATGCACCGATGATCCAGAGGAATGCGCGGAACTCCGGATCCTGACCGTAAACGGTGAGGCTGCCGCGCCCCCAGGCGAGAAAGTGCAGCGCGAAATTGGTCGCGCCGAGCAGCATGAACACCACTGCGATCGACTCGATCAGGGCGCTGTCGAATGCTGCGATGCTGGCGTCGTAGTTGGCGAAACCGCCGGTGGCGATGGTGGCGAAGGCATGCGTGATGGCGTCGAACCAGTTCATGCCAGCCAGCCAGTACGCAGCCGCACACAGCGCGTTGAGGCCGCAATAAATCAGCCACAGCGCTGCCGCCGTCTGCTGGATGCGCGGGGTCAGCTTGGAGTCCTTGTTGGGTCCGCTGGTCTCGCCCTTGGTCAGCTGCGCGCCTCCGATGCGCAGCGTCGGCAGGATCGCCACCGCCAGCACGACGATGCCCATGCCACCGAGGAAGTGCAGCGACTGCCGGTAGAACAACACGCTGCGCGGCAATTCATCGAGGCCAACGATCGCCGTGGCACCGGTGGTCGTGAGGCCGGAAACGACCTCGAAAAACGCATCGGCGATGTCGAGATGGGGCGGACCGAGGATCAGCGGCAACGGCGTCAGCAACGATGCGATGATCCATACAGCGGTGGTCACCATGAAGCCATCGCGCAGGCGCAGTTCCGCGCGCTGACCGCGAGTCATCAGGATCAGGCCGCCGCCCAACGCGACCATCAACAGGAAAACTTCGATGAAGTAGGTTGCGGTGTTGTCCTTGTCCCACCACGCCAGCAGGATCGACGGCACCAGGGCCAGCGCCACGATCAATTGCACATTGCCGATGGCGCGCAGCGCCGTGGACAGGCGCGCGGCACTGGCGCTGGTGCGCGCATCCTGTGGCTTGCCGCTCATGGACTGAGCGCGCCGGCCCGAAACAGCATCTCCACCTGACGCACGCTGCGTTTGTCCTCGACGAACAGGATGACGTGGTCGTCGCTTTCGATCACCGTGTCGTGGTGCGCCGCCAGCACGCGTTCGCCGCGCACCACGCCGACGATGCGGGCGCCCTTGGGCAACGGGATCTGTTCGATCGAACGGCCGATCACGCGCGAGGTCGCCGATGAACCCACGGCCACCGCCTCCAGCGCCTCGACCGTGCCACCGCGCAACGAATGCACGCGCACCAAGTTGCCCTGGCGCACGAACGACAGCAGCGCCCCGAGGGTGATCTGCTGCGGCGACACTGCGGTGTCGATCATGCCGCTCTCGACCAGATCGGCATAGGCGGGCCGGTTGATCAAGGAAATCACCCGGCGTGCGCCGAGGCGTTTGGCCAGCATCGCCGACAGGATGTTGGCCTCGTCGTCGTTGGTCAGCGCGCAGAAGACATCAGTCTGGTCGATGTTCTCTTCCCGCAGCAGGTCTTCGTCGGCGCAGTCGCCGGTCAGCACGATGGCGTTCTCGAGCGCCTCGGCGATGAGCCGCGAGCGATCGCGTCCACGCTCGATGATCTTGACGCTGTAGCGGTTTTCCAACTGCCGGGCGAGATCGAGGCCGATATTGCCGCCGCCCGCCAGGATGATTCGCCGCGCCGGGCGCTCGATACGATGGAACTCCGCCATCATCGCGCGAATGCTCTTCTTGTCGGCGAGGAAGAACACCTCGTCGCCGAGTTCGACGACCGTGTCGCCCTCGGCGGGTATCGAGCGCTTGTTGCGGAAAATCGCCGCGATGCGCACCGGGCTGCCGGCCGGCAGGTGCATGGTGAGGTCGCGGATCTGATGCCCGACCAGCGCACCGTCGGTGTCGGCGCGCATCGCCAGCAACTGGGCGCGGCCATCGGCAAAATCCAGTACCTGCAGCGAACCCGGGTACTCGATCAGGCGCTCGATGTAATCGCACACGCGCTGCGACGGGCTGATCAGGTGATCGATCGACACCCGGCCGCGGCCGAACAGTTCCGGGTGCTTGAGATATTCGAGCGAACGCACCCGCGCGATCTTCATCGGCGTCCGGTACAGCGTCGCCGCGACCTCGCAGGCAATCATGTTGACCTCGTCGGACGAGGTCACCGCGACCAGCACATCGGCGTCCTCGGCACCGGCGCGCGCCAGCACGCTCGGATGCGCCGCGAAACCGGCGACCACCCTGAGATCGATCTTCTCCGACAACTCGCGCAGCTTTTCAGTGTCGGTATCGACCACCGTGATGTCGTTGTTCTCGCGCGCGAGTGCGGCCGCGACCGAAGTGCCGACCTGACCGGCGCCGAGGATGAGGATGTTCATGGGGAGGGTCGGAGGAGCGGGGCAGGGGGCAGGGGGCAAAAGAAATTGCTGATCGCAACTTCGAGCAGTGACGCGTGCACTGGCGACCGATACCGCGAATCACCAACCCACAACGTTGTGCGGGCAGAACGCAGAGCGGGTCCCCTGCCCCCCGCCCCCTGCCCCGCTTCTGCTGGCTCCCGCTCTTCAGTCCCCATCTTTCAACTCCACGCCCAGCGCCCGCAGCTTGCGGTACAGATGGGTGCGCTCCAGGCCCACCGCCTTTGCCAGCTTGCCGACGCTGCCGCCAGCGAGCTTGAGCTGGTGTACCAGGTATTCGCGTTCGAATTGCTCGCGCGCTTCGCGCAGCGGCAGGCCGAGGTCGATCGGCAACCCGCCGTCGACGCGCGGGCGCTCGCCACGCGCGGGGCCGATCGCCGCCTCCACTTCGGGCAGGTCGACCTCGTCGCCCTGACCGAGGATCAGCAGGCGCTGCACCAGATTCGACAGCTCGCGCACGTTGCCCGGCCAGCCGTATTGACGCATGCGATTCTGCGCCGCCACGGTGAAGCGCCGATAGGGCAACTGGTCGCGGTCGGCGAAGGTCTCGGCGAAGTGGCGCAGCAGTTCCGGGATGTCTTCCGGGCGCTCGCGCAACGGCGCCACGCGCATCGGCAACACGCGCAACTGATACAGCAGCGCTTCCTGGAAGCGGCCCTCGGCCACTTCGCGCGCCAGGTCCTTGCTGCTGCCGCTGACGATGCGCGCCTGCAGCGGCACCAGGTCCTGGCCACCGACACGGGTGAACTGGCGCGCCGCCAGCGCTGCCGCGAGGCGCGTCTGCAATTCGCTGCCGAGCGCCGCGATCTCGTCGAGGAACAGCGTGCCGCCCTGCGCCTGCTCGATCAGGCCATAGCGAAGTTCGCCGCCTTCTTCGACGCCGAACAGGTCGCGCGCGGCATCCGGCTTCATCAGGGCGCCCCCGCTGACGACCACGAACTGACCGTCGCGACGCGTGGAACGCTCGTGAAGGAAGCGCGCCAGCACCTGCTTGCCCGAACCCGGCTCGCCCTCGAACAGCACGCAGGCTTCGGTCTGCGCCGCGCGGTCGATCTGTGCGCGCAACTCGGCCATCGCGCGACTGGATCCGATCGGCTCCTGGATCTCCGGCAGTCGTCGCTTGAGACCCTCGTTCTCCTGTTGCAGGCGATTCGCCTCGAGGGCGCGCTCGACCGTCAGCAGCAATTTTGCCAGCGAAATCGGCTTCTCGATGAAGTCGTAGGCCCCCAGTCGGGTCGCCTCGACCGCCGTTTCGATGGTGCCGTGCCCGCTCATCATCACCACCGGCATCGGCGGCCGCCCATCCTGGCTCCACTCGCGCAGCAGCGAAATGCCATCGGTATCGGGCATCCATACATCCAGCAGCACGAGGTCAGGGCGACGACTGCGCAACGCCGCGCGCGCCGCATTGGCCCCCTCGGCGATTTCGACCTGATAGCCCTCGTCGGCGAGGATGTCCTGAACCAGCGAGCGAATATCCGGCTCGTCGTCAACCACCAAGATATGACTGGCCGCCATGTGCCGTCCGTGCGTTAGTGAGGCTGACAGGATAGGCCCTTCGAATCGAGCCGCGAAAGGCTGCGATGGCGTTGGCTTCTCCCCTCGTCAGGCGAGCGGCGAGCGGAGTTCGCAGCATTCGCAGGCTGCGCATCCGCGCGTCGCCTCGTATACTCCGCCGCCTTGGCCGGTGTTCGATGCATCGCGCCGCATTCACTCGGTATCTTAGGGGCGTCTATCCGTGACCAAGCAAGATTCGGTCTTCCTGAAGCACTTTGCGCAGCTGATCGTCGGCCTGATGGCTTTTGCGTTGCTGCTGATTCTCCTGGCATATGCCGTCAACGACCGCTTCTACGGTTACAGCGCAGCGCAGGCAGGCGTGCCCGACGACCAGCTGAATCCGATCCAGCGCGAACGCGTCGCCGCCAAACGAGCTGCAATCGAAGCGCGTCTGGCACCGGTGGCCACGGTGCACGCTGGCGACACCGGTCGCGCCGCCATTGTCGCCGCCGCCGAGGCCGCCAAGCTGGCGATGGCCGGCCAGGTGGCCTACGACGGCACGCTGGATGGCGCGGTGATCTACCAGAACCTGTGCGGCGCCTGCCACCAGTCGGGCGCTGGCGGCGCGCCGTTGATGACCAAGGACGCCTGGGCACCGCGCGTCGCGCAGGGTCTGGACACGCTGGTGAAGCATGCGATCGAGGGCTTCCAGGGTGCAGCGGGCATCATGCCGGCCAAGGGCGGCAACCCGGCGCTGACCGATGAGCAGGTGCGGGCGAGCGTCGAGTACATGGTCGGCCAGGTCAAGTAGTCTGGCGCCACTTTGCCGTTCGGAACGCCGCCCGTGAGGCGGCGTTCTGGTTTCTGGAGATTCGAGCGTGGATTGCAAGCGTAATCTGGTGTTGCTGCTGACCCTTGCCTTTGCCTGCGCCGGCTGTGATCGCGACAGTGCGCCGACCGCTGGCGGCGGCTGCGACGCGCCGGCAGATCCGATCAGCAGTGTTCAGGGTGCCGGCCAGCAAAGTCCGCTGCTCGGTCAGACGGTGACCATCGAGGCGGTGGTGATTGCAGCCGCAGTCGACGGCCTCGGCGGGGTGTTCGTGCAGTCGCGGCAAGCCGATCGCGACGGCGATCCGATGACCAGCGAAGGCCTGTTCATCCAGATCGATGGCGCACGACCGCATGTCGAACGCGGCGACGTCGTGCGCGTGCAGGGTCGGGTGGCGGAGCTGGGCGAGGGCGAGGCGACGCTGACGGCGCTCGTCGAACTGAGCTCTTTCCAGTTCTGCGGCAAGGTCGATGCGCTGCCGCAGGCCTCGACCATCGAAGAGCCGCCTTTGGTCGCTGCGGATTGGGAGATTCATGAAGGCATGAGCCTGATCATCGAGCCGGTGGCGACGGTGCTGGCCAACTATGCGCTGCTGTCGCGCGGTGAGTTGCTGGTCGGTCTGCAGGGGCGCCAGTGGGTGCCGACCGAGCGCCATCCGCCCGGCAGCGAGGCGCGCAGCCTGGCCGACGACAACGCCCGCGCGCAGTTGTTGCTGGATGACGGCAGCGTGGTCGGCAATGCGCTGGAGCGGGTGCCCTACCTGCCCGGCATGCCGAGCAGCGATGCCCCGTATCGGGTCGGGACACAGTTGCGCGGCATCGCTGGCGTGCTCGACCAGCGCAGCGGCAGTTACCGCCTGCACCCGTCGGCACGTGTCGAGGTGGTACAGGCGCCGCGCCCGGAAAGCGCACCGGAAGTGGCCGGCGAAATACGCGTCGCCAGCATGAATGTCCTCAACTTCTTCAATGGCGACGGCAAAGGCGGCGGTTTCCCAACCGAACGCGGCGCCAGCGATGCCGAGGAGCTGACCCGCCAGCGGGCCAAGATCCTGAGCGCGCTCAAGGCGATGGACGCCGACATCTACGCGCTGATCGAAATCGAAAACGACGGCTACGACAAGTTCTCGGCAATCGCCGAGCTGACCGCGCGCCTGAATCAGGCACGCGGCAGGCCGCGCGAATACGACTACATCCGCGCACCGGAAGCGCGCCTGGGCAGCGACCTGATCAGTGTCGGCCTGCTCTACCGGACACGCAAGCTGAAGCCGATCGGCGTCGCGGCGACGTTGACGCAGGCGCCGTTCGACGCGCTCAGCCGCGCTCCGCTGGTGCAGACCTTCGATGTTGCAAAAACTGCAGGGCGCTTCACCATCGCCGTCAATCATTTCAAGAGCAAGGGCGGATGCGATACGGCCGAGAACGCCGATCGCGATGCCAGCGACGGTCAGGGATGCTGGAACGCCGCGCGCGTTGCGTCGGCGCGCATGCTCGCCGACTGGCTGGCGAGCGACCCCACCGGCAGCGGCGATCCCGACATCCTGGTGATCGGCGACCTCAACGCCTACAGCCAGGAAGATCCGCTTCGCCTGCTGCGCGAAGGCGGCTATACAGCCAGTGCCCACGTCGATCCGCAGCAGAACTACAGCTTTGTCTACGACGGACTCTCCGGCAGCCTGGACCATGCCGTCGCCAGTGCAACATTGGCGAGTCAGGTGCGCGGCGTGGCGCACTGGCACATCAACGCCGACGAGATGCCGGACTTCGACTACAACCGCGAACGCCGCGCTCGGGCCCTCGACGCGCGCATGTTCCGCTCCGATCCGTTCCGCTCGTCCGATCACGATCCGCTGATCGTCGGACTGACCCTGGATCCGCCGGCACCGGAACTGCCGCCGATGCCCGAACCGGTGAAGCTGATCGAAGTCGGGAAGAAGTAGCGGGTTGTTGGTTGTTGTTTGCGAAGCTTGCATGAATCCATGGCGTAACTCATTGATTCGTCATTGCGAGGAGCGTAGCGACGAAGCAATCCAGCGACTCTGCTTTGCCGTGGCAGGACTAACGTAAAGACCAGGAAGTGTCACTGGATTGCTTCGCTGCGATCGCAATGACGAGGTTCGTGGTTTGTGCGCAGCTTCGACCCCAAGCAGGTTGCTCGCATTGCCGGGACTGCTCTTGCGCCCGCCGCTCCAGTCAACAACAAACAACCGGAATCCAGCAATCCGCCCCATCTGCCAGCACCCGCAACCAACAACCGCTCTTGCTATCCGCCCGCTGCATCCCCAAGACCAGCGGATGGATATCCGACCGTTGCCCGATGAGGCATTTACCCAGGCTGCGCTGAAGCGCGATCGCAGGCGACTGGAAACCGCGCTGTTCTGGGGCACCCTGTTTGTCGCGATACTCTGGCTGGTGTCGCTGGCCGAGACCATCGCCGGCACCCGATTCAGCGCGCTTGGACTCGCCCCGCGCGAAGCCCTGGGCTTGCTCGGCATTCTCGGCGCGCCGCTGGTGCACGGCTCGATCGGCCACTTGATGGCCAACAGCCTGCCCACCTTCGTGCTGGTGAGCCTCGGCATGTATGCGGTGCCGCGCGCCACCTTCAAGGCGATTCCGTTGATCTGGATTGTCAGCGGTGCGCTGGTTTGGCTGTTCGGCCGGGAGTCGTTGCATATCGGCGTCAGCGGCCTCACCCACGGCCTGATGAGTTTTCTGTTCGTGCTCGGCGCGCTACGCCGCGATCGGGTCGCGCTGGCGATCGCCTTCGTGGTGTTCTTCCTGTACGGGTCGATGCTCTATGGCTTCTTGCCCGGCGAGGCCGGAATCAGCTTCGAGTATCACGGCGGCGGACTGATCGCTGGCGTAATCGCCGCGGTGCTCTTTCGCAAGCTCGACCCGGCGCCACCGCAGATGCGCTACAGCTGGGAGGACGAAGCGGAGCCGGACGAAAACCCGGGCCGCATGGGCAGCGATCCCCTGGAACCCCCGGCGCCCATCGACGTCAAGCCGATCTGGGATGGCCCGACGCCGCCGAGTCGTGGCGTGGTCATTGCGTTCCCGTTGCGGCGCCCGGCCGATGCCGACGACGAGGAACCGCCGCGGACCTTGCATTGAGGCGCGCGAACCACGCATTTGGTGGGTCCGGATTCATTGGACGGCTGTTGGCTTCTGAGGCCAGCAGCGTCCAGACGAGTCTGGACCCACAAGAGCGAGCCCTTGGCTAGGTACAAGATTCATCTGGACGCTCTTGGCTTCCGAGGCCAGCAGCGTCCAGACAAGTCTGGACCCACAAAGGCGACGGCTACGCGCTCTTGCGCACCGGCGCTTTGGCTTTGGCGACTGCGGTCTTGCGAGTGGCCGCTTTCTTGACCGTGGCTTTCTTCGCCGCGGTCTTCTTGGTGGCAGGCTTCGCCGCAGCCTTCTTCGGCGCGGCCTTCTTGACCGCAGCCGCCTTGGCCGGCTTCTCGGATACCGTCTTGGTCTTGCGCGGCGCCTCGACCTTACCACCCTTGCGACCGAAGCGACCCTTGCCGCTGCCCTTGGCCGGCGCGGTGGCGAGAATGGCAACGCAATCGGCCTCGCTCAGCGATTCCGGCTCGACGTCCTTCGGAATACGGCCGTTCTTGGCGCCGTCGGTGATGTACGGGCCGAACTTGCCGCGCAGGATCTGGATGGCACCATCCTGGAAGCTGGCGATGACCTTGTTCGCGGCGGCTTCGCGTTTGGCGCGCACCACCTCGATGGCGGTTGGCAGATCGATCTCCCAGGGATCGAGGGTAGCCGGGATCGACGCGTAGGTGCTGCCGGCCTTGACGAAGGGACCGAAGCGACCGATCCCCACCGAAATCTTCTCGCCTTCGGCGTTTTCGCCCAGCTGGCGCGGCATTTCGAACAGTTTCATCGCCTCGTCGGCGGTGATCGTGTCCATCTTCTGCCCGGCTCGCAATGATGCGAAACGCGGCTTGTCCTCATCATCCTTGGTGCCGATCTGCACGAACGGCCCGAAACGCCCGAGGCGCACCGACAGTTCCTTGCCGGACGCCGGATCGACGCCGAGCACACGCCCTTGGGTAGCTTCGGCGCGAGTGACCGACTCGTCCTTTTCGTCGACCAGCGTCTTGAACGGCACCCAGAACTCGCGCAGCACCGGAACCCAGTCTTTTTCGCCGCGGGAAACCGCGTCCAGCTCGTCTTCCAGGCGCGCGGTGAAATCGTAATCGACGTATTGCGTGAAGTGCCCCGACAGGAACTTGGCGACCACTCGGCCGACATCGGTCGGCTGGAAGCGCTTCTGTTCCAGTGTCACGTACTCGCGCGCCAGCAGGACCTGGATGATGCTGGCGTAGGTCGATGGCCGGCCGATGCCGAATTCCTCCAGCGCCTTGACCAGGCTGGCTTCAGAGAAACGTGGAGGCGGCTCGGTGAAGTGCTGTTCGGCGGTGAGGTCATTGAGATCGACCAACTGTCCGACGGTCAGCGGCGGCAGCTTGCTGCCCGGCTCGTCGTCGTCGCCTTTCTGATCGCGGCCTTCTTCGTACACCGCGAGGAATCCAGGCTCCACGACTGTGGTGCCGCTGGCGCGCAGCAGATCGCCCTTGCCCGCTTCCAGATCGACGCTGACCGTGTTCAGCAATGCCGGCTTCATCTGGCAGGCCACGGTGCGCTTCCAGATCAGGTCATAGAGCTTCAACTGGTCGGGTGTCAGATATCGGGCGATCGATGCCGGAGTGCGCAGCGCGCTCGACGGACGAATCGCCTCGTGCGCTTCCTGCGCGTTCTTGCTCTTGCTCTTGTAGTACTGCGGCGCGTCCGGCAGCTTGTCTTGCCCGAACTCGCGCACGATCACCTGGCGCAACTCGGCCAGCGCATCGTTGGACAGGCTCACCGAATCGGTACGCATGTAGGTGATCAGACCGATCTGACCACCCTCGCCCACATCCACACCTTCATACAGTCCCTGCGCGATGCGCATGGTGCGCTGGGTGCCGAAGCCGAGCTTGCGCGCGGCTTCCTGTTGCAGGGTAGAGGTGATGAACGGCGGGGCTGCGCGGCGCTGGCGATCCTTGCGCTGCACATCGGCGACTTTCAGCGCGCCCTTGCCTTGCGGCTTGTGCGCGCGCGCGCCGGCCAACACTCGATCGCGCGCGGCGGTAGCCTTGGCCTCATCGTTCAAATCGAACTGATCGAGGCGCTTGCCGCCGAGCACGGTCAGCTTGGCGCCGAAGGCCTGGCCGGCGAAACAGTCGGCATCGATCGACCAGTATTCGCGCGGCACGAAACGTTCGATCTCTTCCTCACGCTCGACGATCATGCGCAACGCCGGGCTCTGCACGCGACCGGCCGACAGGCCGCGCTGCACCTTCTTCCACAGCAGCGGCGACAGGTTGAAGCCGACCAGGTAGTCCAGTGCGCGGCGCGCCTGCTGCGCATTGATCAAGTCCAGCGACAACGTACGCGGGTGCGCGATCGCTTCCTTGATCGCCTTCGGCGTGATTTCGGCAAAGGTGACGCGATGGATGGCGCGGTCGCCGATCAGCTTCTTCTTTTTCAGGATCTCGTAGACATGCCACGAGATCGCCTCCCCTTCGCGGTCCAAGTCGGTCGCCAGATAGATGGCCTCGGCCGACTTGGCCGCCTTGGCGATGGCGTCGACGTGTTTCTCGTTGCGGTCGATGACCTCATAGGCCATCGCGAAGTCGTGCTCGGTGTCGACCGAGCCGTCCTTGCTCGGCAGATCGCGGACATGCCCGTACGAAGCCATCACCTGAAAGTCCTTGCCGAGGACTTTGTTGATGGTCTTGACCTTCGCCGGCGATTCGACGATCAGCAGATTCTTTGCCATGGGTTACGGCGGGAAGCCCGGAAAAAGGGCCGGGATGTTAACCGCATTCGCGCGAAGATGTCGCTCTCGGGTTTGTGCGGGGGTCTCAGGGACGCAAAGAAGACCAAAGCCGGCATGGGATTCGGCAGGGGGTGGCTTCGCAATCAGCTGGATCGGCGCCGCTACCGACGTCGCCGCGCTGAGGCTGGGGACGCTGGACGCGCAGGGCAAGCTGCTGCGCGTACGCGAGGTCGTCGCGATCGCGCCGGGACGCAGTACCGGTCATCCGCGCATGGTCTGGTACCGCGATGCCCATTACCTGACCTGGACCGAGGCGCTGGGTAGCGGCCAGACGCGTATTGCGCTCGCGCGCATCGCGCCCTGAGCTGGACGTTGCGGCTGGCTGAACGCGCCTGCATCGGCTGGCGACGGAAGCTTGCTGTGCGCTGCGTTCAAGGATACGAGGCAAGCACGCCTTGGCCACTGGACGAGGATCAGGATCATGAGCAACAGCACACGATGGATAAGCGGCACCCTGGTGTTGGCGATGTTTGGAATGGGCGCCGCATTGGCGGGCGGCGGTGGGCATGGTCATGGGCATGGCGGATACGGCATGTTGAAGCAGGCAGACGCCGATGGCGATGGCGTCATCACGCTGGTCGAGGCCGAGACCCGCATGCGCGCACGGACAGCGGCGATCGATGCCAACCAGGATGGCGTGATCAGCGTCGAGGAAATGGAGGCGCACCACCAACTGATGCGCGCCGAGCGCCGCGCCGCAAGGCTGGCCAGATTCGACACGGACAAGGATGGCACGGTCACGGTAGCCGAACTGAATGCCGCACATGCCAAGCGCCTGGCGCGCATGGACAGCAATGGTGATGGCAAACTGGATGCCGACGACCGTGGCCATCGCCGAGGCTATGGACGCGGTCACGGATCGAAGCATCAGTGAACGCGCAGGGGCGTCCGGGAACGGGCGCCCTTGCCGCTTTTCCGATGCTTCGGGTGCACGGTTTCGGATCCACGAACGCAGGGATCAGCGTGAACGAAAGCGACGATCCCGATGTGGCGGTCCTGGCACGCATCGCGCGCGGCGAAACCGCCGCCTGCGGCGTATTGATCGACCGCCACCTGCCCAGACTGCATGCTCTGGCGACTCGCTTGCTGGGTAGCAGCGCCGACGCCGACGAAGTCTGTCAGGACGCGTTCGTGCGCGCCTGGCAGCAGGCGCCGAACTGGCAGGCGGGCAAGGCGCGCTTTTCGACCTGGCTGCACCAGGTCGTGCTCAATCTCAGTCGTGACCGCTTGCGTGCTCGGCGCGAGTCGGCGCCTCTGGATACGGTTGCGGAAACCGCCGACCACGCCGACACCCCGGAGCAGGCACACGGCCGCGTCGAGCAAGCGCGCACGATTCACCGGGCCCTGCACGAGTTGCCCGAGCGTCAGCGCGAGGCGCTGGTACTGTGCCATTTTCAGGGTTTCAGCAATATCGAAGCCGCCGCACTGCTGCAGTTGTCGGTGGATGCACTGGAGTCGCTGCTGGCACGTGCGCGACGCGGACTACGAGATGCGGTTTTGGGAGCACTGACATGAGTTCGATGCAGCCGGCGCGTTTTGCCGAAGTGCTGGATGCCTACGGCGCCGATCCCCGGCGCTGGCCGGCAAGCGAACGCGACGCCGCGCTGGCGCTGCTGGCGAGTTCGCCCGCTGCCCGGGCGCAGTTGCAGGTGGCCGCTTCGCTGGATGCGGCGCTGGATGCGCATGCGGTCAGCCCACCCTCCAGCGCCTTGCGCGCGGCGCTGATCGCCGCGGCGCCGCAACCACGCCGCGGATGGCGCCAAAGCCTGGCCGAGCTGTGGTTCGACCTCGGTGGGTGGCAGTTGGCGGCGCCTGCGTTTGCGGCCAGCCTGGCGCTGGGTGCGCTGCTGCCGATGTGGCTGGACGAGCGCGCTACGGACCTGCCTGACGAGGACCTGATCGCAGCGATGCAATTGACCGACGAGCTTCCGGAGTGGACACCATGAGTGCCGTACCAGGCAGATATCGCTACCTGCTGCTGTTGTCTCTGGCGTTGAACCTGGGGCTCGGCGCCGCATTGTTCACCGCGCACTGGCACTACCAGCAAGCGCGACACGAGGGCAGTAGCGAGCGCCGTTGGTCGCGTATTCCGAGCCCGCGCATGCTGGCGCGCACGCTCGACGAGGCCGATCGCAAGATCCTGCTGGAGGTGGTCGAGACTCATCGCGGTCGGCTGGGCGAACGCTTCCGCCCACTCGGCGGCGCGCGCCGCGAACTGGCGGAATCGCTGCGGGCCGAGCCCTTCGACCCGGCAGCGATGCAAGGTGCCTTCGAGCGCATGCGCCGATCCGAATCCGGAACCTCCGAGGCGATGCACGCCTTCATGCTGGAACTCGCCACCCGCGTCAGTGCCGATGGCCGCAAGCGCATCGCCGACCAACTGGAGCGTGGCCGGCATGGGCGACGGCAGGAGCGGGACAAAAACAGCGAGCCCCTGTAGAAGTCCCGATCGCTCCTGACGGAGCGCTTGTAAGCGTATCGAACCTGCGGGAGTCCCGGTCGCCCATGTCGGTGCGCTTATTTGCGCATCAAACTGGCGGCGACCATGAGGACTGCTTTTTTTGTCCGCAAAGGACGCAAGGGACGCAAAGAGAGCAGGAAGCGGTGATTGTGCAGAGGTCAGATTTCCCCTTGCCGAATCACTGGCTGGCTTTGCTCTTCTTTGCGTCCTTTGCGTCCTTTGCGGATAAATGTTTTCTTTCAGTCACTTACGGCATGTTTGGAAAGAATGGGTTCATCCCGCGAAGGGCGTCGCGGAGTAAATCCGCTCCCACAGGAAGATCCGCTGCGCGGGGCGAGTCGCGACGTGCACGTCGCTCCTACGGCTCGTACTTGCCCTCGAACTTGTCGCGCAGACGGGTGTGCTTCGAGCCGAGGTCGAGCGGCTGGCCGTTGAGATACGCGGCGACGATCTCGCTGCGCACATCGAGCGGATCGCCGTCGCTGACCAGGAAACTGGCGTCCTTGCCGGGTTCCAGCGAACCCAGTCGGTCGGCGATGCCGAGGATCTCTGCCGGCGTCAGCGTGATCGACCGCAGGCCCTGGTCCCAGGACATGCCGAAGGACACGGCATGCGCCGCGGCATACGGCAGGTTGCGTTCCAGCGTGGCGGCAAAGGTGCTGGCATCCGACGCGATCGCGACCTTGATTCCCGCTGCCGCGAGCTTGCCGGCATTGGCGTAGTTGACGTCGTGGCCTTCGTGGCGGCGCAGCGGCAGGTCGAACGGGCCGTGCAGGATGACCTCGATCCCGCGCGCCTTCAGCGTGTCGGACACGCGCCAGGCGTCCTGGCCACCGACCAGCACGAAGTCGAGCTTGCGCTGCGCGGTGAAGTCGAGCGCCTCGCGGATCTGCTGCAGATCGAGCGCGTGGATGAATAGCGGCGTGCTGCCGTTCAACACCGGCAACATCGCCTCCCAACGCGCATCCGTGCCCTCCAGCGTTCCGGCGAGCTTCGCCGCGCGGTAGGCAACCGCGTCATCGAAAGACTGTTCGAGCAACTCGCGGCTGCGCGCGGCGCCCTTCATCGCTTCCTCGCGCATCGGCGCCGGCAGCCACGGCGGCAGCCGCGTCGACGGCCACATCACGTGCACGCCGACACTGGCCTTCAGCGTCATCTGCTCCCAGGTCCAGCCATGCAACTGGACCAGCGCCGACTGGCCGGAGACCACGCCGCCCTGCCCGGCCTGCGGCACCACATGCACGTAGAGCACGCCGTTGGCGCGCGCCACCGGCAGCAGTTCGCTGTCGGCATTGATCGCCACCTGGGCGCGCGCATTCGGATTGATCGAACCCTCCTCGGCGACATCGACGCTGCCGCGCACGGTTTCGATCTCGGTCAATCCCATCACCGAGTTTGCCGCGATGAATCCCGGCACCACCCAGCGCCCCGTCAAATCGACGCGCTCGGCGCCGCCCGCCTGCGCCGAGAGGTCGGCACCGACCGCCACGATCTTGCCGTTGTCGATCAACAACTGGCCGTTGTCGATCGGCGCCGAAGACACCGGATGGATCTTCGCGCCGGTGAACAGGGTGGCAGCGGGGGCGGAGGTGGCGACGGCGAGGCCGAACGCAACTGCGACGAGCAATCGTGGAGGGCACGAGGGCACGAGGGCACGAGGGCACGCAAGAGCTCGCAAGAACGGGGCCCAATGCACGGTCTGCAGCGGCGCACAGCGCCTTTTCGTGCCCTCGTGCCCTCGTGCCCTCGTGCCCTCGCACCCACCGGCAAGCTTATCCATTCGCGCACTCATCTCAATGCTCCCCCTGGCAATAATGCACGGCTTCGCCGTTGTGGTAGGCGCCACGCATCGCAGCGAGGTTGGAATCGAGCACGTGGTAGTGCGTCGGATCGATCAGCATTTTCGGCTTGCGCCCGGGTCCGCCGGGCCCACCCGGTCCACCGCCCTTGGGCGCCTCGGTCAGCGCAGCCTGGATCAACTCGGCGCGCGCCGCCGCGATGCGCTGCTGCTCGGCCTGGTCGGCGGCCTGATCGTAGTACTCGCGCCCGTCGATCCAGACCTTGCGCGGCCGCGCATACGACGACAGCGGATGCGCGCTCCACAGCACCAGATCGGCGTCCTTGCCGGCTTCGATGCTGCCGACGCGCTTGTCGATACGCAGTTGTTTCGCCGGGTTCAACGTGACCAGCGCCAGCGCCTCGGTGTCGCTGAGCTTGCCGTAGCGACCGGCCTTGCCGGCTTCCGTGTTGAGGCGCCGGCCGAGATCGTTGCTGTCCGAGTTCAGCGAAGTCAGCACGCCCTGGCGATGCATGATCGCGGCGTTGTACGGAATCGCATCGACGGTCTCCATCTTGAAGCCCCACCAATCGGAAAAGGTCGAGGCGCCGGCGCCGACTTCGGCCAGCGCATCGGCGACCTTGTAACCCTCGAGCACATGCTGGAACGCCGCGACCTTGAAGCCGAGCTGCGCCGAAAGCCGCGCGAACATCAGGATCTCGTCCTGGCGGTAGGAGTGGATATGCACCAGGCGCTCGCCATTCAGGATCTGCGCCAGCGTCTCCAGGCGCAGATCGCGTCGCTGCGGCGGTCCGCCCTTGCGCTGGCGCGCCTCGTCGTAGGCGCGTGCCTGCACGAAAGCGTCGTTCAACAACTGTTCGACGCCCATGCGCGTCTGCGGGTAACGCGGCACCGCGACCGCGCCCCAGTTGGATTGCTTGACGTTCTCGCCGAGCGCGAACTTGATCGTTGGCGTGGCGCCCTCGAACTTCAGGCCCTCGGCGCCGGCGCCCCAGCGGTGCTTGATCAGTTGCGACTGGCCGCCGATCGGATTGGCCGAGCCGTGCAGCACATGCGAGGTGGTGGTGCCGCCGGCCAGCTCGCGGTAGATGTTGATGTCGGTCGGATCGGTGATGTCGCCGATGCGCACTTCCGAGGTGATCGCGTGGCTCGGCTCGTTGATGTTGCCGCTGCCGGCGATGTGCGAGTGCGCATCGATCATGCCGGGCGTCAGATGCAGCCCGCGCGCATCGATTTCGAGGGCGCCGCGGGGTGCGCCAAGATCGACGCCAACCGCGACAATGCGGCCACGCTCGACCAGCACATCGGTGTCGGCAGCCGGCTCGCCGGCGCCAGTCATCCAGACGGTCGCGTCGCGAATGAGCAGCGCGTCGACTTGCGCCGGCAGACCGCTGCGACCGTACTCGCCGGCGGGATAGCGCACCGGTGACGGAAACGCCGGTGGCGTGGTCGCTGACGGATTGCCGTCCGAGGGCTGGTCAGCGGCAATCGCGCCCTCTTTCGGCGCCGGCCTCGGTGCCGGTCCGACGCGCGTCGCGCTCCAGCTGCGCACGCGTCCGTCGCTGCCGAGCCAGCGACCGTCGAGGCGCTCGCCGGCCAGCGCCGCCTCCAGCACTTCCTTGCGCTTGTCGTCGCCGCCGAACAGCTTGGCCGGTGCGGTGATCAGCAAGCGTCCGCCGACCAGCTTGGCGCTGGCCTCGGTCTCGCCCGCCTTGATCTTCAGCGCATCGGGCTTGCCCTCGATGGTCCATTCGGCCGGGCCATTGACGCCCACCCACGTCAGATTCCAGACCCCGGTCACTTCCGGCGCATCGATGGCGACGATCTCGTCGCGCGCGCCGTCCACCCAGACTTCGAAAATCCGCGCGTCGTCGTCGCGGAACAGGGTCGCGTCGGCGATCAGCAGGTTGGCCAACTGACCGGCCTTGATCTGACCGAGTCGCGAGGTATCGCCGATGAACTGCGCCGGAGCCGTGGTCAGCGCCGCCAGCGCCTGGTCTTCGCTCAGGCCATAGCGCACGCTCTTGCGCAGCGCCGACCAGAATCCGTCCTCGGGTTTGTCCAGGCCGGCGAGCGTGAAGGCGAAGGGGCGGCCCGCGGCGGCGACCTTGACCGGGTTGTACGGTGCGTAGCGCCAGTGCTCGAGTTCCGCCAGGCTGAGTTCGAGGGCCGCTTCAGCATCATCGACGGTCGGCGCCTTGGGGAAACTGAGCGGCAAGATCAGTCCGATGCCGGTCGGCAACTGGTTCAGCACCCGGTACTCGGTGCCGGTACCGAGCACCCACGCCCGGGCCAGATCGAACTCGTCGGCGATGCGTGCAGCGCGCACCACATCGAGTTCGTCGTCGGCGTCGAACACCATCGCCTGACGGCCGGCGAGTACCGGCTGCAAGGCATCGAGCGCGGCATTGGCTTCGGCGCGTTCGCCGCCATGCTTGCGCTGCCAGTCGGCCAGATCGCGCTGCCAGCCGCTGTCGTGAAAGGCCTGGCGGATCAACGCGATCGCGCCCATCTTCGAGCCCGGGTAAACACCGCCGAAGCTGAAGTCCGCCTCGAAAGCAGCGTATTGCGCGACTCGCGGCGCCAGCAGGTTCTGCTGCGGCGTTGCACCCGCGCGCAAGCTGAGCAGCGCGCTCTGCCCGCGCAGCACGCCGCTGCCGGGCGCGGCGACGCTGGCGGCGAAGCCGATCCGGCGCAGCGCCTCGGCGCGCTCGGCATCCAGGCTCAATGCCGAGCTGACATCGCGCTCGGGACAGACACGATCATTCCAATGCTGCGCCGATGGCGCCGACGGCGCGCTTTGCGAACCCTGACCGCGAAACTGCGCAAGTCTTCGCGGGCCACCCGCGCCGCCACCGCTCGACGCCGGAGCGCGACATTTCGCCTGCGGATCGAAGCCGTAGCTGCCGTGGACATCGATGAAGGCTGGAAAGACGCTTTTGCCACGCGCGTCGACCACCACCGCCCCAGGCGCCTCGCGGCGGCCGGCGCGCACATCGACGATGATTCCGTCGCGCATTTCGATGCTGCCACGCTCGATCACCTCTCCCGGTCGCACCACGATGCGCGCATCGACGATGCTGGCATGCCGCGGCGTGTGTTTCGCCAGGCCCTGCTGCGGCGTGGTCGAGATCTGCGCATCGGCGACACCGACGGCGGCGATGGACAAAGCCCAGGCGAGCTTGCTGCGCTGGATCATGAAGTACTCCCGGCTGAAAACGAGCGTGACGTCCCGACGATGGGTGTGGCGCGACAGCCGATGCTTATCGACGACGGCTTACGCCCGCGTCAACCCAGCGAAAGTAATGTTTCCCACTCGTCGGGGGTGTTCGCGCCGCGCAGCCGCGCGCGCGTTCCCGCATCCGCCGGCAGCGCATGAATGCGCAGGCGTTCCTGCAGGGCTTTCAGAGAACGATGGCCGCTGTCGCCGGCAACTGCGGAGAGCAGCCAGCGGCGCGTGTCCGCCGACAGCATCAGCGCCATCGGCAGCGGCTCCTCCCCATAGCGGCACAGACAACGCGCGCTTTCGACCCCCACCAGCAACCCATCGAGCAGCGGTCGCAGCAGCGCCGCATCCAGCAGCGGTTGATCGACCGCGGTGACCAGCCAGCGCGACTCGCGCGCCACCTCGGCAACACTGGCGAGGCCGCCGAGCGGACCGCGATCCGGAAAGCGATCGGCGACATGGGCGTACTCGGGGTAATCGCCACTGACCACGACGCGCGAGCAGCCTGTCGCGCGCAGCAGCGCCACGGCGCGATCGATCAGCGACTGGCCGCGCCATTCAAGTCGCGCCTTGTCCGCACCCATCCTCTGCGAGCGGCCACCCGCCAGTACCACACCCAGGCAATCGCCATTGGTCTCCATGCGGCCATCATGGACCTTTTCGGTTGTCGGTTGTCGGTTGGTGTTGGTGTTGGTGTTGGTGTTGGTGCTGGAGGGCCACGCGCCTGCGTGGCCGCTCTGGCTTTTGTGGGTCCAGACTTGTCTGGACGCTTTTCCCCCGAGTCGGAGCAACAGCGTCCAGACAAGTCTGGACCCACAAAGGCCAGGATCGACAGCGTCCAGGCAAGTCCGGAACCGACAGCGGCACGCTCGCTCGGAAAGTAGTACAGACCGTCGAGTCGGCGCGCGCTAGCCTTGGAAAAACGAACAGCGCCAAGCGTCGATGACTCTGTCCCCCGCAATGTTCCTGGTCATCGCCATGCTCGCGCTCGGCAAGTTGTTTGCGCACTCGCGCTTGCTGCCGGACAACACGCCCGAGGTGATCAACCGTCTGGTGATCTGGTTGCTGCTGCCGGCGCTGGTACTGAAGGCCGTGCAAGGCCTTGAGTTCCGCGCCGAACTGCTGGTGCTCGTGATCACACCGTGGCTGCTCGCGCTGCTGGCGCTGCTCATGGTGCTGTTGCTGTCGCGCCTGCTCGGCTGGCGCCGCGAGGTCACTGGCTGTCTGCTGCTGTGCGTGGCGCTCGGCAACACCGCATTTCTCGGTTACCCGATGGTCGAGGCGACGCTCGGCCACGACGCGCTGGCGTATGCCGTCGTTTACGACCAACTCGGTTCGTTCATCCTGCTGTCGAGTTTTGGCCTCGTCGTGGTTGCGCTGTACGGCGGCGTTGCGAGGCCATCGGTGCTTGCGATCCTGCGCAAAGTCGTCACCTTTCCCTCGTTCGCGGCGTTGATCATCGGCTTGCTGCCGTGGGAAAGACCGTTGCTGATCGAGGGACTGATCGCGACGCTGGCTGGCTTGCTGGTGCCGCTGGCGATGTTTGCCGTCGGCTTTCAGCTGAGACTGGTGCCGTCGCGGGCCTACGCGTTGCCACTGGTGGTCGGCCTCGGGCTGAAGCTGGCTCTGCTGCCAACCGCGGCCTGGGCGATCGCCACGCTGGCCGGCGCCGATGCGCTGATTGTTGCCGTGAACACGCTGCAATCGGCGATGCCGGCAATGATCACTGCCGGCGCACTTGCCACCGACGCCAAACTCGCGCCAGAGCTGGCGGCGGGCCTGGTGGGCTACGGCATCCTGATCTCGGTAGTCTGGTTGCCGCTGGTGGCGGGCTGGGTGATGCCGTAGGACATGCTCCTGGTGGGTCCAGACTTGTCTGGACGCTCCGGCGGTAACTCGACACAGTTCGTCACCCGGAGGAAAGCGTCCGGATGGATCCGGACCCACCAGAAGCGCAGAGCGCCGCGACTTTCGCAAACGCTAAAAGCCAATTGACTCCGCAGCGCCCAGCAAGGTCGCCACGCCCAGCACCGCGAAGATCACTGCCGCCACGCCATGCACCAGCCGCGTCGGCAAACGCGTGGCGATGCGCTCGCCGAGCACAACCGCCGGTACGTTCGCAATCATCATCCCCAGCGTGGTGCCGGCAACCACCGCGACCAGCGCCTGGTATTGCGCGGCCAGCGCCACCGTCGCTATCTGGGTCTTGTCGCCCATTTCGGCGAGGAAGAACGCCACCAGCGTGGTGACGAAGATGCCGTGATGCGACTGCGGCGCCGCGTCGGCGTCGATCTGGTCCGGGATCAACGTCCAGATCGCCATGCCGAGGAACGACAAGCCAAGCACCCAGCGCAGGGTCAGCGGACTCAGCAGCGTGGTGATCCAGGCACCCAGCGCACCTGCGGCAGCATGGTTGGCGAGCGTCGCAGCGAGGATGCCGAGAATGATCGGCCACGGCCGGCGAAAACGCGCTGCGAGCACGAAGGCGAGCAACTGCGTCTTGTCGCCGACTTCAGCGAGCGCGACGATGCCGGTCGAAACCAGGAAGGCTTCCATTGCGGGGTGTTTCTCCGGGGCCGGCGAATTCCAATGACCACGCCGCGCCCCGGCCCAACCGGAGCGGCATGGTCAAAGGTCTTGCCAATCGTGCGCGCGCCATGGTCGGTAGACCAAGTGTGTTGGCGCGCGCCCCGGCCCACCAAACGGCAGACTGGGCGGCTACTCCCCAGTGACGCTGGCGACCTTAGCACAAGGGTTTCGAGTCCGATCTCAATCCGTGAGACGAAGCCGGGCGAGCGTTCAGCCCTCAGCCCACGAGGAGAACGCCAATGAGCCCGATCGATCGCTTCCAGACTCTGCCGATTCGCCTGCGCCGCGCGGTGTGGATCTGGCTCGGGATGGCGCCGCTGGTCGCCCTGTTCGCCGGCGTCGGCGCCGAAACCCTGGGCGTGCTCACGCACCCAGCGTTCTGGTGCGGGTGGTTGCCGCTGATCGCTCTGGCGCCGCATTGGCGGCAACTGCTGCCGGTGCCCGTCGCAGCCGTCGGCCCCACTCGCCGCACCCGCAGGACGCAAGCCCGCCGGCGCGGACGCGGTCGGTCGATCGAGCGACTGGCGGCGTGACAGGATCAATCCGGCGAGGATTGCCACTAGGGCCAAGGTCCCATTACCCGGCGCCCGCCGACCCAGTAACCTGAGTTCGCTCGGCTCCCCGCTGGGGGAATCCGTTGGAACCAGGAGATCATCATGCAAGAGTTCATTTCCGTTGGGCAGCGCAGGCCGCAGCGCCTGCTGCTGACGCTGTTGCTGGGTGCAGCCCTCGTGGCAGGGCCGGCTTTGGCTGCCGAGGGCATCGACCCTGACGTCGATCAGACACTCAAGTCGATGTCGGACTTTCTGGCCGCGAACAAATCATTTTCGGTCAAGGCCGACATCGATTTCGAAGTCGTGGCCAACGCCGGACAGAAGCTGCAACTGAGCAGCTCTGCCGCACTGACCGTAGCACGCCCGGTCGGCTTGTACATGGAGCGTTCGGGCATCTTCGCCGATGTGCAGATGTATTTCGATGGCAAGTCGTTGACGGCTTACAACAAGCGCAACAACGCCTACGCGCAGCTCGCCGTGGCCGGTAGCAACGACGACGCCATTCTCGCCTACGAGTTCGAGGCCGGCATTCCGGCGCCGGGTGCCGACCTGCTGTTCAGCAATCCCTACGCGGTGCTCAGCGGCGGCGTCGACAGCGCCCGCTATATCGGCACTACCCGCATCGATGGCATCGAGTGCTACCACCTGGCCTTCCGCGAAGATAACGTCGATTGGCAGATCTGGGTGCAGACCGGCGAGTCCCCATTGCCGATGAAGTACGTGATCACCAGCACCTGGGACGCGTTCGCGCCGCAATACGAGATTCGCTTTCACGACTGGAACCTGAAGCCGAAAATCGCCCGTGACCAGTTCGACTTCAAGCCGCCGAAAGACGCGACCAAGGTCGACCTTTCGACCTTCGGCGACAGTGGCGAAACCGGCGCAGCCAAGGAGAGCGCACCATGAAATCCATCCTCGTCAGTACTCTCGTCGCCATCGGCCTGTTGGCCGTCGGCGCCGTCATCGAAACGGCAACCGATCAGCGCCTGCTGATCGCCCCTGCCGACGCCATCGTCGGGCGCCCGGCGACGCCGATCAGCTATGCCGGCGTTGCGCGCAGGACGACGCGGCGAATGATCTACCGCACCACCGTCTACGTCGCCGTCCTGCCCCCCTCGTGCACGATCGTGGTCGTCGAGGGCGCTTCGCTGCACTATTGCAGCGGCACCTACTATCAACCGTACGGCAAGCAATATGTGGTGGTGAACGTCCACTAGCGTTCATCAGGATCATTGACTTGAGTGTGGGAGCGGCCTTGCGTCGCGAGCTGGGGCAGTCAGAGCTCGCGACGCAGGGTCGCTCTCACAGAACATCCTATAAACGTTTGATTGTAGAGCATTTATTTGTAGGTCACGTTGCCTGCGCAGCGGGCTACGTGACAATGGACAGCGTCACGTAGCCTGCTGCGCAGGCAACGTGACCTACTTCCGTGTGTTCTTTGCGCGAATAGGCGCACCGTACGGGGGCGACCGGGACTCTCACCGAAAATGCTGTACCAGTTTGAATTTTAAACGTTTCCCGGTGAAGACTGACGACCCTGTGGTTGGGGGCGCAAAGGACGCAAGAACAGCAGATGCGAGGGCCAGGCATGTGATCCATGGCCTTTGATCTCCTTTGCGTCCTTCGCGTCCCTTTGCGTCCTTTGCGTGCCCAGATACAGTCCGCTTCCTTGCGACACCGCCAGTTCGTTGCGCGAACAAGCGCACCCGTCGGGGGCGACCGGAACTCCCGCAGATCTGCCGCAAGGGTCCACGCGCAGAGCGCCCCAGGTCAAAGCGCTTGCGCCGGCAGCGTGAACTGGAACACGGCCCCGCCGCCGGGGTGGTTCATCGCCCACAGGCGGCCGCCGTGCTCGCGCACCAGGGTGCGACACACCGATAGCCCGAGTCCCATGCCGTCAGACTTGGTGGTCACGAACGGCTCGAACACGCGCTCCAGTTGATCGGCGGCGATGCCGCCGCCCAAATCCCGCACGCTGACAAGCGCATTGCCCTCGGGATCGATCGCCGTGGCGATGCTCAGGCAACGACCTTGGCCGCCGTGATCCATGGCATCGCAGGCATTGATCACCAGGTTCAACAGCACCTGCTGCAACTGCACGCGGTCGCCGAGCACCACCGGCAGCTCAGGCAGCAGTTCCAGCTCGACCACCACTTCGCGGTTGATCAACTCGCTGCGGTAGAGCTGCACCACCTCGCTGACGACGTGGTTCAGGTCGAGCGGGCGATGCTGCGGACCGCTCTTGGTCAGCATGCTGCGCAGGCGCCGGATCACTTCGCCGGCGCGCTTGCCGCTGGCCGCAATGTCGACCAGAGTCTCCTCGAGTTCCGCCCGATGTTCAGGCCCGCCGCCGAGCAGATGCAGGGCGGCCTGGCTGTTGGCCAGAATTGCCGTCAGTGGCTGGTTCAGTTCGTGCGCCAGCGACGCCGACATTTCACCGATGGTGGCGACGCGCGCGAGATGAGCCAACTCGCTGCGTTGCTGATTGGACTCGTGTTCGGCCTCGCGGACGCGGCTGACATCGAGCGATGCGCCGAGCACGGCGACCGGCAGTCCATTCGGATCGTGCTGCGTGCGTCCGCGTGTCGCTACCCAGTGGATGCTGCCATCCTCATGCATGACCCGATACTCGCACTCGAAGTGCGGCTCGCCTTGCCGGGTCGGATCGAAAACGCTGCGCATGCACTCGCGGTCGTCGGCGTGGATGCGCTGCAGGAAACGCTCCAGATCGACCTGCTGTGCGCCGGCAAACCCGAACAGCTCGCGCCCACGGTCGCCGAGCGCAATCTGGCCATCTGCCGCGCACCATGACCAGGTGGCGATGCGCGCCGCCTGCACCGCCAGTTCCGAGCGTTGCTCGCTTTCACGCAACATGGCCTCGCTGCGACTCAATCGCTGCGCCGTGGCGGCACCACGCACCACCTCGCTGCTGAGCTCGTAACTCATGATCGCCAACATCGCCAGGAACGGCGGATTGACGATGAAGGGTAACTGCAGTTGTCCGTAGGTGATCAATGCAGCGCTGCCCACGGCCGTCAGGAGAAATACGATCATGCCCAGACACACGCGCCGCGCCGCCCGATACTCATCGTCGTCGCCGCGTCGGCGAACCTCACGCTGGGCATCGAACAGAAACACGATCAGCAACAGCACGGCGACATGCGCCAGGACCACCCAGGGATTGGTCGTGCCGATCGGCACGAAAACATGCGCGCCACCCCAGGCGGCAACCGGCAGCATGGCGTGGATCTCGGTGAAACTCAGGTTGGCGCCGCCGACGAAATTGGCGACCAGCGCCAGCAGGCGCAGGACCACAAAGGCGACCAGCAGGTCGAGGCGGCCGGCCCGAAAGCGCACGCGGACAAAAAGCGGAAACGCGATCATCAGCGGCGTCAGCACCAGATAGCCCCAGCGCAGCACCCGCGCATGCTCGTCCGGGCTGTCCGCGCGCATGGCCTGCAGTTCAAGCACGGACAGGATGGCGACCGCGAAGGCGGCGATCGCGAAGATCAGACGCTCGTGGCGGCCGTGCTGCTGTATCCAGGTAACCAGGTGAATCAGCCCGAGCGTCAGACTCGCGCCGCCCATCATCGGCCAGGCAATGTCGATCCAGCTCATCAAGGCGAAGTCGCGCAGCTCACGTGTGCGCAAGTCTATCGGATCGCCGAAACCACTCCGAGATTCAGCACGGGTCGCCCACGCCCTTGCTCAGGGCGACCGCTATCGCATCCAGCAACACCTGCTCGTCGACCGGCTTGCGCAGGAAGGCCGAGGTTCCGCACGCCAGCACGCGGTCGCGCGTCTGGTCGCTGTCCTGCCCGGTGATGACGATCACCGGCAGCGGATCCCCGCACGCGGCCAGACGCGCCTGTACTTCGGCCCCGCCCATCACCGGCATGTGCAGATCCAGCAACACGCACTGCGGACGCCGCAGCGCCAGCGACTGCATGAACTGTGCGCCATCGCCGTAAGTCACGACTTCGTAGCCGGCAAACGAGATCAATCGGGCGATCGCCTTGCGGACGGCCGCTTCGTCGTCGACTACAGCAATGAGGGCGCGTGCATTGGGCATCGGCCAAGAGTAGGCGATCGCGAACTGCATGTTCATTGGACCAAGGGCTCACCCCCGGAGTCCGTGGGTCGCGATCCGGGTGCCACCGCCGCTACGCTGCGGCGCCTGCAAGCGGATGCGTGGCGGCAAGATTCAACCGGCTCAGGCGTCGCGACTGAGGCCCAGTTGCTCGCAAATGTGGACCAGTTGTGCCACCGAACGTACCCCGACCTTGCGCATGACACGTCCGCGGTGCGCCTTGACCGTCTTCTCCGCGATGCCGAGATCTCCGGCGATCTGCTTGTTCATGCGTCCGGCAATGACGTGCTGCATCACCTCGCGCTCGCGCACGGACAACGCACCCAGACGTGCTTGCAGATCGGCGCGCCGGGTCTGCGCGGCGCGCCTTTGGCGATGATCGTCGACGGCGCGAGCGACGGCGTCCAGCAGCACTGCGCCGTTGACCGGCTTCTCGAAGTACTCCAGCGCGCCGAGTTTCATTGCCTTCACGGCAGTCGACACGCTGCCGAGGCCGGTCAGGTACAGCACCGGCAGATCGATGCCGCGCGCGGCGAGCAACTCGTGCAATTCCGGGCCCGACATGCCCGGCATGTCGATATCCAGCAGCACGCAACCGATCGTTGGCGTCGGCAGCTGATCGAGGAAATCCTGCGCGCTGGCGCACGCCGTGACCGCCCAGGATACCGAGCGCAGCAGCCGCGACAGGCTGGTGCGCACCTCGGCATCATCGTCGACCACGAACACCATTGCGTCCGACGTGTTCATGCTTCCCCCCATCTCTGCCACATCACTGCGGGTCAGCGCCCGCAGGTCAGCCGCAACCCTGTCGAGGTCGGGCCGAGCTTGCCCGGCTGCACCGCCGCGGCGAGGCCATGGAACCCGGCAGCGTAGCCAGCGCCGCCGCGCCACGGCCCAGGCACAAGCTCCCTGGCGGAAATCGCGACGCGGATTGCGTCAGCTCTGCCGCTTCATCGACTGGAAGAACTCATCGTTGGATTTGGTGCTCTTCATCTTGTCGAGCATGAATTCCATCGCCGCGGTTTCGTCCATCGAGTGCAGCAGTTTGCGCAGGATCCAGATCTTCTGCAGCGGCTCGACGCCAAGCAGCAGTTCCTCGCGGCGAGTGCCGGAGCGGTTGATGTTGATCGCCGGATAGATGCGCTTCTCGGCGATGCGGCGCTCAAGGTGCACTTCCATGTTGCCGGTGCCCTTGAACTCTTCGTAGATCACCTCGTCCATCTTCGAGCCGGTTTCGACCAGCGCGGTACCGAGGATGGTCAGCGAGCCGCCCTCCTCGACCTTGCGCGCGGCGCCGAAGAAGCGCTTCGGGCGCTGCAGTGCGTTGGCATCGACGCCGCCCGACAACACCTTGCCGCTGGAGGGCACGACGGTGTTGTAGGCGCGCGCCAGACGGGTGATCGAGTCGAGCAGGATGATCACGTCGCGTTTGTGTTCGACCAGGCGCTTGGCGCGCTCGATGACCATTTCGGCGACCTGCACATGGCGCGCGGCGGGCTCATCGAAGGTCGAGCTGATCACCTCGCCGGTGCGCACCATGCGCTGCATTTCGGTGACTTCTTCCGGACGCTCGTCGATCAGCAGCACGATCAGATGGCTTTCCGGGTGGTTCGCCATCAGCGCCTGGGCGACGTTCTGCAGCATCATCGTCTTGCCGGCCTTGGGCGGCGAGACGATCAGTCCACGCTGGCCCTTGCCGACCGGACTCATCAGGTCCATGACACGACCGGTGATGTCTTCGGCCGAACCGTTGCCGCGTTCCAGCACGAAGCGCTGCGTCGGGTAATACGGGGTCAGGTTCTCGAAAAGCACCTGGTTCTTCTTCGACTCCGGCGGCTCGTCGTTGATGTCGTCGACTTTCAGCAGCGCGAAGTAACGCTCGCCTTCCTTCGGCGGGCGCACCTTGCCGCGGATGTAATCGCCGGTGCGCAGGTTGAAGCGGCGGATCTGGCTCGGGCTGATGTAGACATCGTCCGGGCCGGCGAGGTAGGAGCAATCCACGGCACGCAGGAAGCCGAAGCCATCCTGCAGGATTTCCAGCACGCCCTCGCCGGAAATCGATTCGCCAGACTTGGCATGTGCCTTCAAGATCGCGAAGATCACTTCCTGCTTGCGCGCCCGGGCTACGCCCTCGAGCTGCATGGCATCGGCCATTTCCAGGAGTTCTTCTACGGGTTTCCGCTTCAATTCGGATAGGTGCATAGGATTCGCGGGCAGGCGCCTTGGAGAGGGGCGTTTGGGGTGGGGCGGAGTTTGCGCTGGACGCGCGATCAGGCATTCGAGGGCGACGCGGAACGTCGATCGGGGTGCCTGGGATTACGAAGCGAATGGCGCTCCAGCCATGCCGGCGAGCGCGATGGGAAGAAAGCTAGCACGCTTGTTGCGGCAAGGTCCAGCGAGATGCGGGACTGGGGACTGGGGGCTGGGGCGCGGTGATCAAGTTGTTGGGCCAGACTCGCGGCCCTCGAAACGGCGAATCACGGCTGTGGACGTGGAAATTTGCGCTATCGAGTCCACTCGATTGCGGGAGCGGAACGACGGTGCGCCCCAGCCC
>CALEZI010000176.1 GCA_937928755.1 uncultured Rhodanobacteraceae bacterium
TTGTCTGGACGCTCTCCTGGCGCCACTCGCTTTGGTAGGTCCAGACTTGTCTGGACGCTCTTCTGGCGCCAGGATCAACAGCGTCCAGACAAGTCTGGACCCACAAGAGCAACGAGTCGCGAAATCCGGAAACCGAAACCAGCCAACCGACGTAGACTCGCCCTATCGTCCTGCAAGCATGCCGCCATGAGCACCGAAGCCCGCCTGCGCCCCCTGACTGCGCGCCACTCGACGCCCTCCCGTCTGTTGGGGGCGCCAGGGCCCACCGAAGAAGAGTTGCGCGCACTGGTGGAAGCCGCAGCGCGAGTATCCGACCACGGCCGCCTGCAACCGTGGCGGCTGCTGACGATCCACGGCGAGGCCCGCGCGGCGCTGGGACGCGCATTGGTGGCGCTGCGCGAGGCACGCGGCGAAATCCTCGACGAAGCGACCCGCAGCAAGGATCTGCAACGCTTTGCGCATGCGCCGCTGGTATTGACAGTGATCGCGCGGATCACCCCGGAGCACAAGATTCCGGAGGTCGAACAACTGCTCTCTGCCGGTGCGCTGGCGCAGAACCTGCTGATCGGCGCCTGCGCGCTGGGTTACGGTGCGCAGTGGTTGACCGGTTGGCCGGCCCACGACAGACAGGCGCAACGTACCCTTGGCCTGGAAGACCACGAGCGCATCGTCGCCTTCATCCACATCGGTACGCCGCAGGGCGAGATACCGCCACGCGAACGACCACGCTACGAACAACTGGTGTGCGACTGGCGACCTGCCGACATGCCGGCGATCTGATGGGCGCGACCAAGGCGCGCGTCTTTCTGGTCGACGCCAGCCTGTACATCTTTCGCGCCTGGCACGCGCTGCCGCCGGACTGGCGCGACAACGAAGGCTGGCCGACGCACGCCGCTCAGGGATTCGCCAGTTTCCTGCTGCAGTTGCTGGAACACTCGCGGCCCGAGTTCCTGGCAATCTGCTTCGACGAGGCGCTCGGCAGCGGCTTTCGCCATCAGATCTACCCGGCCTACAAGGCCAACCGCGAGCCGGCCGATGAAGCCCTGGTGCGCCAGTTCGCGCACTGCCGCACGATCGCCCGGCATCTCGGCATCAGCGTGCATGCCGACCAGCGATTCGAGGCCGACGATCTGATCGGATCGCTCGCCCGCGTCGCCCGTGGCGAAGGCCATTCGGTGCTGCTGATCTCGGCCGACAAGGACTTGACTCAGTTGCTGCACGAGGGGGACGAACAGTGGGACTTCGGTCGCGACACGCGTTACGACGGCAATGCGGTGGAGCGCCGTTTTGGCGTGCGGCCGGAGCAGATGGTCGACCTGCTGGCGCTGGCCGGCGATCCGATCGACAATATTCCCGGCGTGCGTGGCATCGGCCAGATCAGTGCGGCGCGCCTGCTCAAGCACTTCGGAACGCTGGATGAGTTGTTTCGCCGGGTCAACGAAGTCGGTCACCTGCGTCTGCGTGGCGCCAAGGCACTGCAGGCGAAGCTGATGGAACAGCGCGAGCAGGCATTCCTGTCGCGCCGCCTGACTCAGATACAGTGCGACGCGCCGGTGCCAGGCGACGTCGCCGCGTTACGCCCGCGTCGCCCGGACCTGACGGCACTCGCGGCATTGTTCCGCGAACTCGGTTTCGGCCCGTTCCTGCGCCGACGCGCCGAGGCAGTCGACGCAAGGTTTGCGCCAGGACAGGGCTGACTGGTTACTTCCTGGTCGGCAGCAAGGGCACCGGTGCCTGGGCGCCTTCTTCCTCAGGCCACGCAAAACGCGCCGACACCCGGTAGATCGCGCGACCCTCCGCCCGCTCGCCCGCAAACGGCGTGCCGTTGGCGTTGTAGAGGTCACGCTGACTGTTGGCAATGAAATAGAACTGATCGTCGTCGAGCGCGCCGAAGGTCGGCATCACCAACGCGTCCTTGTTGGCTTCCAGCGGCCGCACGGTCTCGGCCACTCCGGTGGCGGCGTCCAGCTTGATGCGGATCACGCGTGTCGGGATGCTGCCGTTCTGCACCGCAAGCAGGTGGTCTTCGAAGTAGTAGATGCCGTCGATGCCTCCGAGGTTCTGACCCTCGACCACCAGGTCGCGAACTTCGCTCTTGGACAGATCCGCGACACGCAACCCGAGTTCGTAGTCGACGAAATAGAGGTATTTCTGGTCCGGACTGACGGCGAGACCACGCAGGCTGGTGGAACCGGGTACCGCGAACAGCGTGCGCAACTTGCCATCCTGCACCTGATACACCACGTTGGCGATCGCATCGGTCGCGTAAACCGTGCCGTTGTTGGCCACGCTGATCGAGCCGAAGTTCCGCGGCACGCCGTCGACGGGAACCGGGTAGGCTTCGATCACTTCACCCTTGGCGAGGTCGAACTTGATCAACGCCGCCTGGCCCAGCTCAGACGCCTTGTGTTTGACGTATTGCGGCGCCCCGGCAGTGCCGACCCAAAGAAAACCGCGCTGCTGGTCCACGGCGAGCGCGAACACGCTGCGCAGGCCCGGCGTCTTTTCCGGCGATGCGTAAAGCTCGCTGCGACCATCCTTGGTGACGCTCAAGATCTCGCCGGTGCGTACACTGCCGACCAGAAAACGCTTGCCCTTGCTGTCGTAGGCGATACTTTCGATCAACTCGGGGGTGTCGCCGAGCGTCACCGCAACCTTGCCCTCGCCAAACGGTTTCGCGTTGGCGACCAGGCCTTCGATGATGTAAGTGAAGGCCTGTGTGGTGCGGATCGGATCGAAGTCCTTGTCCTTGTCCGGATTGATCGCCAACCCCTGCTTCTGCACCTTGATCAGCAGGTCATAGGCCTTGGTCTTCTGATCGCGCATCGCGTACGCCTCAGCCAGTCGATACAGGAAGATCGGACTGTACGGGCGCAACTGCACCAGCCGCTCCATCGCATAGGTGTAGCGACGCAGATCGTCGGCCTGCTTCCAGCGATCGGCGCGCTGCATCAGATCGGCTACGTCGTTGATTTTCGACAGCTCGATTTCGGTGTCCGTGGGCAGCGGTGGCGGCGCGTTGGGCAGCGCCTGGGCCGACAACGATGACGCCGCGCACATCAGCATGGCGGCCAGGAGACGCACAGCAACAGTCTTTGAATTCATGGGTCCAGGGGCAAGCTTGGGTAAGACGGATCAGATCCGGGGAGCTGCGCGAGCGCAGCCGCGGCAACCGGGCGTGGCATTATCGTCCGCGGCCGCCACCATCGCGAACCACCACTGACCCTGGACCCGACGATAAGTTCCCGCAATGACCGACAATTCGATCGAAACGCTTCATGCCGGAACCTTCCTGCGCCTTTGCCGGCGCGGCAGCTGGGAGTTTGCCGAGCGCACCAACCCGCAAGGCGCAGTCGTGATCGTGGCGGTCACACCGGATGACCGGGTGCTGATGGTCGAGCAATACCGGATTCCGATCCAGTCGCCCACGCTGGAGTTCCCCGCCGGCCTGGTCGGCGACCAGAGTGAATTTGCCGACGAGTCCTGGCGCGAATCGGCGCAGCGGGAATTGCTGGAAGAGACCGGCTGGGCCGCCGAGCGCATCGACAGCATCATGTCGGGACCCAGTTCCGCAGGCATGACCACCGAAATGATGCATTTCGTGCGCGCCAGCGGGCTCCGACGGGTCAACGCCGGCGGCGGCGACGCGAGCGAGAACATCGTCGTTCATGAAGTACCGCGGAGCGAAATCGCCGCATTCGTTGCCGCAAAAATGGTGGCCGGCTACGCCATCGACCCCAAGGTGTATGCCGGCATCTATTTCCTCTCCTTCCATGCCGACGGCAGCCCGGCGCAAGGCTGATCGTCGTGCGCGACTTCGATGCGATCGCCGATCGGCTCGCCAGCGAGCGCTGGCTGGTGATCGCCGACTGGCTGGAACCCGCGCTGCAGCGTTCACTGCTGAACCTCGCCGCGAGCCGCAGCGCTGCCGGTGACCTGAGCGCTGCCGGCGTCGGACGCGCCGATGGACTGCGCAGGGCGCCCGACGTGCGCGGGGATGCCATCCAGTGGCTCGAGCGCGACGATCCCGCGGAGGCTGTGGCGATGCTGCTGGAGCGACTCGATCAGTTGCGCGAGGCCCTCAACCAGCGACTGTTCCTCGGCCTGATCGAAATCGAAGCGCATTTCGCCCACTACCCGACTGGCGCGAGCTACCGGCGCCACCTCGACCGCTTCCGCAGCGACGACGCACGCACGCTGTCGGCGGTTATCCACCTGGGTGAACCATGGCGCGCAGAACATGGCGGCGAACTGCGTCTTTACGTCGAAGACCCGGACGGCGAAAGCAGCATCGATCTGCCACCGCTGCCAGGCCAACTGGTGCTGTTTCTCAGCGGCGAGATCGAGCACGAGGTATTGCCGACCCGTCGTGATCGTTACAGCGTGGCGGGTTGGATGCGCCGGCGCTCCCTTGCGTAGTCCTGTTTGCGCGGCTTCCGGTGGGTCCAGACTTGTCTGGGCGCTTCTTTCCCGATCAGAGCCGAGAGCGTCCAGACAAGTCTGGACCGACAAAAGCCAGAAAAGAAAAACCCCGACAGAAAGCTGCCGGGGTGGAGGGTGCAATGTCTTTGAAAACGGGTTGCGACGGCCAGCCGGGACAATCTCCCGACCGGCCGTGGATCTTCGTTCAGGCTACCTTTTCGTCGAGGAACTGCTCGTCCTCGGTGGAGCCCTTGAGCGCCGTGATCGACGAATGCGCGCCGGCGATCACCTGGGTGACCTGGTCGAAATAACCGGTGCCGACTTCGCGCTGATGCTTGGTCGCGGTGTAGCCCAGCGGCTCGGCGGCAAACTCGGCCTGCTGCAGTTCCACGTACGCCGACATCTGGCGCGCCTTGTAACCCTTGGCCAACTGGAACATCGAGAAGTTCAGCGCGTGGAAACCAGCCAGCGTGATGAACTGGAACTTGTAACCCATCGCGCCCAGTTCGCGCTGGAACTTGGCAATGGTGGCGTCGTCCAGGTACTTCTTCCAGTTGAAGCTCGGCGAGCAATTGTAAGCGAGCATCTTGCCCGGGAACTTGGCGTGGATGGCGTCGGCGAACAGCTTGGCGAATTCCAGGTCCGGCTTGCCCGTTTCGCACCAGATCAGGTCGCAATACGGCGCGTAAGCCAAGCCACGCGAGATCGCCTGGTCCGGGCCCATGTTGCTGAGGTAAAAGCCTTCAACAGTGCGCTCGCCAGTCAGGAACGGCCTGTCGTTGGGGTCGATGTCGCTGGTGACGAGATCCGCGGCGAGCGCATCGGTGCGCGCGACGATGATGCTGGGCACGCCGGCGCAGTCGGCCGCGAGGCGCGCGGCGATCAGCTTCTGCACCGCTTCCTGGGTCGGCACCAGCACCTTGCCGCCCATGTGGCCGCACTTCTTGGCGCTGGCCAGCTGGTCTTCCCAGTGCACGCCGGCGGCACCGGCCTCGATCATGTGCTTCATCAGCTCGAAGGCATTCAGCACGCCACCGAAACCGGCTTCGGCGTCGGCGACGATCGGCTGCAGCCAATCGAAATCGGCATCGCCCTCGGCGTGGTGCAACTCATCGGCGCGCAGCAGGGCGTTGTTGATGCGACGCACCACATTCGGCACCGAATCCACCGGGTACAGCGATTGGTCCGGGTACATCGCACCGGCGGTGTTGGCGTCGGCGGCGACCTGCCAGCCGGACAGGTAAATGGCCTTGAGGCCAGCCTTGACCTGCTGCATCGCCATGTTGCCGGTCAGCGCGCCAAGCGCGTTGACGTAGTCCTCGGTGTGCAGGTAGCGCCAGAGCTTTTCGGCGCCCATCTTGGCGAGGGTATGTTCGACCGGGACTGTGCCACGCAGGCGTACGACGTCAGCAGCAGAATACGGGCGGGTCACGCCCTTCCAGCGGGGATTGGTCTTCCAGTCGTGTTCCAACTGCTCTTGGGTCAAAAACGCCATGGTTCAGCCTCGCTCGCGTTGCAAAAGTAGCCCGTAGGCCGGGAGGGTCAGGAATCGCTCGAATTGTTCGGCCAGAGCCAACTGCTTGAGGATGTCGGCGGCGGCGTCCAGGTCGGTCGCACTCAACGGGTGATTGCCAGACTTGAGCTTAAGCACTTCCTCATTGAGCCACTGCTCGACCTTGGCCGAATCGATGATCCGACCATCGTCCAATTGCGCGCCGGTGCGCACCCACTGCCACAACTGCGCGCGCGAAATCTCGGCGGTCGCGGCATCTTCCATCAGGTTGTGGATCGGCACGCAGCCGTTGCCGGAGAACCATGAGCCGATGTACTGAAGTCCGATGTTCATGTTCAGCCGCACGCCGGCTTCGCTGATCGTGCCCTCCTGCGGACGGATCAGATCCTCCGCGGTCACCACGACATCCTGGCGCAAATTGCCGAGCTGGTTGGCGTCCGGCATGTGGCGATCGAAGATCTCGCGGGCGATCGGCACCAGGCCCGGATGCGCCACCCAGGTCCCATCGTGCCCATCGCCAGCCTCGCGCTCCTTGTCGGCGCGCACTTTCGCCATCGCCGCGTCGTTGGCCTCGGGGTCGTTCTTGATCGGAATCTGTGCCGCCATGCCACCCATCGCGAAGGCGCCGCGGCGATGGCAAGTCTTGATCAGAAGTTGCGAATAGGCCTTGAGGAAACCCTTGGCCATGGTCACTTGCGCACGTTCCGGCAGCACCCGGCTCGAGTCGCGCTGAAAGGTGCGGATGTAGCTGAAGATGTAGTCCCAGCGACCGCAGTTGAGTCCAACGATGTGCTCGCGCAATTCGTAGAGGATCTCGTCCATCTCGAAAGCGCCGAGCAGGGTCTCGATCAGCACCGTGACCTTGACCGAACCGCGTGGCAGGTCAAGGCGCGCCTCGCAATGGTCGATGACGAGGTTCCACAAGCGCGCCTCGAGATGGCTCTCGAGCTTGGGCAGGTAGAAATACGGGCCGCTGCCGCGTTCGATCAACTCGCGGCCGTTGTGGAACAGGAACAGCGCGAAGTCGAACAGCGAACCGGATATCGGTTCGTCGTCCAGGGTCACATGCGCCTCGTCCAGATGCCAGCCACGTGGGCGCACGATCAGCGTCGCCAGTTGCGGATTCAGGCGGTAGGCCTTGCCTTCGGGCGAGACAAAATCGATCTGCCGGCGGATCGCATCGAAAAGATTGCCCTGACCGCCGATCTGGTTTTCCCAGGTCGGCGCGTTGGAATCTTCGAAATCGGCCATGAAGGTTTTCGCGCCGGAATTCAGCGCGTTGACGATCATCTTGCGCTCGACCGGCCCGGTGATCTCCACCCGCCGATCCCAGAGGTCGGAGGGAATCGGCGCCACCTTCCAGTCGCCGGCGCGGATTGCCGCAGTTTCCGGCAGGAAGGTCGGCAGATCGCCTGCGTTGATCCGCTCCTGGCGCGCCATGCGTGCGGCCAGCAGTCGCTTGCGCTCGGGCTGGAAACGCGTGCAAACGTCTTCGACAAAGGCCAGTGCGGCGGGCGTCAGGATGCGCGCGGCATCGGCGACGGGAGGTGCAGCAATGCGCAGACGGGTGGCCTGCACAGCAGAATCCTGGGTCATCGGCTGCTCTCGGTTACGGCCCCGCGCAGCCCCCTCCCAGAGCCTGCGCAGCAGATGAATCCGAGCCTAACGGACGATCACCGAGTGCGCAAACCGGACGATGGTCGGAGGGAGCGCGGTGGGTTGTTGGTTGCTGGTTGCGGCCGACCAGCGACCAAGGCATCATGATGCCTTGCGTTGGACATCAATAGCATCATGCGTACAACCCTGACCATCGACGATGACGTCATCGCGCTGCTGAAACGCGCGGAACGCGAGCGCGGATTGAGTTTCAAGCAGGTGGTCAACGAGGCGCTGCGCCGCGGACTGAGCGTTGCGGTCGCGCCGGGAGTTGCCGAACCGCTGCCCAGTTACCGCCTCGGTTCGCGCCCGGGCATCGATTTGACCAAATCGTTGGCTCTCGCCGAAGCGCTCGAAGACGAAGCGCTTAGTGCCAAGCAGACACTGGGCAAGTAGGCTGGATGAAAGTCATCGATGCCAATGTCTTGATCGCCGCAGTCAGCAGCGATCACGCGCACCACGCGGCTGCCGTCGCCTGGTTGCAGAAGGCACGCAATGAGCGCGAGCCGCTGGCGCTGTGCACAGTCGTCGCACTTGCCTTCCTGCGGATCACCACCAATCCGAAGATCCACGAACACCCGTTGATGTCATATCAAGCGCTGGACTGGCTGGGCGCCTTAATGCGTTCGCCCTCGGCACGCTGGGTGCACCCGGCAGACGAGCATCTGCTCGCACTCGGACGCCTGCTCACGGGCTCTGTGGTGGGGAACCTGGTTATGGATGCACATCTGGCCGCGCTCGCTCTCGAGAACGGCGCGTCGGTAGTGACCTTCGACCGCGACTTTCTGCGCTTCAAGGGGCTGCGGGTGGAATTGCTCGGCTAGCCCGCCAGTGCAGCGCGCATCAGGATTTGCGCGGCATCGGCGACGGGAGGGCGCTGTTCGGCCAACGCACGCAGAACTCGGGGGTGAGACCCTGTTTACACTTACAGCGTCAGCGGCGGAAACCGCCGCCGGGCGGCATGCCGCCGCCGGGCATACCGCCGCCGCCCATGCCCTTGAGGGCACGCAGCATGCCCTTGACGCCGCCGCCGGTGAGCTTCTTCATCATCTTCTCCATCATCATGTGCTGCTTGAGCAGCTTGTTGATGTCGGAAGGATGAGTGCCCGATCCGCGCGCCACGCGAACCTTGCGTGAACCGTTCAGCAAATCCGGGAAGCGACGTTCCTTGGGCGTCATCGAGTTGATGATCGCCACCATCTTGCGCACTTCCTTGTCGCCCATGGCGCCTGCCGCGGCAGCGTCGCCCATCTTCGGCATCATCGGCAACTTGTCCATCAACTGCGCCATGCCGCCCATGTTCTGCATCTGCAGCAACTGCTCGCGCATGTCGTTCAGGTCGAATTTCTTGCCGCTGACCATCTTGGTGGCCAGCTTCTCCATCTTGTCCTGATCGGCCTTGCGCGTGACGTCCTCGATCAGCGACAGCACGTCGCCCATGCCCAGGATGCGCGAGGCGACGCGGTCGGGATGGAACGGTTCCAGTGCATCGAGCTTTTCGCCGGCACCGAGGAACTTGATCGGCCGCCCGGTCAGATAACGCACCGACAGCGCGGCGCCACCACGCGCGTCGCCATCGGTCTTGGTCAGGATCACGCCGGTCAGCGGCAATGCCTCGGCAAAGGCCTTGGCCGTGTTGGCCGCGTCCTGGCCGGTCATGCTGTCGACCACGAACAGGGTTTCGATCGGGTTGAGCGCTTTGTTCAGCTCGGCGACCTCGGCCATCATCGCCTGATCGATGGCCAGCCGACCGGCGGTATCGACGATCAGTACGTCGATCAGTTGCCGGCGTGCCGCCTCGATCGCGGCGCGCGCGATGTCGAGCGGCTTCTGTTCCGGCGTGCTGGGGAAGAATTCGGCCCCGACCTGCCCGGCCACGGTCTGCAACTGCTGAATTGCGGCCGGACGATAGACGTCGCAACTGACCACCATGACCCGCTTCTTGCGGCGCTCCTGCAGCAGTTTGGCGAGCTTGCCGGTGGTGGTGGTCTTGCCGGAACCCTGCAGGCCGGCCATCAGCACCACTGCAGGCGCTGGGCAGTTGAGGTTCAGTTCCTCGTTGCGCGAACCCATCACTGCGACGAGTTCGTCGTGCACGATCTTCACCAGGGTCTGCCCTGGCGTCAGGCTCTGCAGCACCTCCTGGCCGATCGCGCGACCTTTGACGCGTTCGATCAGCGCCTGCACCACCGGCAGCGCGACGTCCGCCTCCAGCAACGCGATGCGCACCTCGCGCAGCGCTTCGCGGACGTTTTCTTCAGACAGTCGACCGCGGCCGCGCAGGCGATTGACGGTTTCGGTAAGGCGCTTGGACAGGTTCTCGAACATGGCACGGGGTCTTGCAGACTCGAAGGAGGCGCACTCTACGGGCTTCCGGGCTGGGCCGGAAGGCGTTGCCAGGGTCCCACAACTGAAAACCGCGACGCAGGCCGCCGCACTCTGGTGGGTCCAGACTTGCCTGGATGCTCTTTACAGGAGCGCCAGAAGCGCTTTTCACGGTAGAGCCAGAAGCGTCCAGACAAGTCTGGACCCACGACGGCAAAAGGCGTCCAGACAAGTCTGGGCCCACTGCGGCGGAGCAGCATCATCTCGACGAAACGCGCCAATCCGAGTGCAGCCCTGTGCGATTATTCGCGGATGCTCGATCTCATCCTGCTGACCATCGCCGTCATCGGCTACGCCGCCGGCTCGACGCTGCTGCTGCTTGCGGCGTTCGGCGTGCGCGACTACCAAGGGCCATGGGCGCTGGCCTGCGGCTGCGCAGCGCTGATGGCGCACGCGGGCCTGCTGTTCCTGCCGACATTGACCGGCGCCGCACTCAGCACCAATTTCTTCAGTGCCCTGTCGCTGGTGGCGTGGGCGATGGCAACGGTAATGACGGTTACCAGCGCAAGAACGCGGGCACGTGTGCTGTTGGCGATGATCTGGCCGATTGCCCTGCTCGCGGCAGCGGCCGGAGCGCTCAGCCCGCAATCCCCGGCCGCCGGCATTTCCGGCTGGCAGATTCGCCTGCACGTGGTCATCGCGCTGTCCGCCTACGCGCTGCTCAGCATCGCCGCCCTGCAGGCGCTGGTGGTGGCCTGGCAGGAGCGCAGTTTGCGGCGCAAACACCTGTCATTGACGCTGCGCGCCCTGCCACCGCTGTCGGCGATGGAAGAGCTTCTGTTCCAGTACATCATCGCCGGCTTTGCGTTGTTGACCCTGACCGTGCTCAGCGGCGCGCTGTTCATCGAAGACTGGATGGCGCAGCACCTGGTGCACAAAACCGTGTTGACCATCATGGCGTGGATCGTCTTCGGCATGCTGATCTTCGGTCGCTGGCGCTTCGGCTGGCGCGGTCGCACTGCCGTGAACTGGACCCTGGTTGGCATGGGCGTGCTGCTGCTGGCCTTCTTCGGCAGCAAGCTGGTGCTGGAACTGGTGCTGGGACGCTGATCCGGGCAGCCATCTCAACCGTGATTTTCATGTGGGAGCGGATTTACTCCGCGAGCGCTTTCGCGGGATGAACCCGCCCCAACAAACACCGCTTCCTGCTCCCTTTGCGTCCTTTGCGTCCTTTGCGGACAAGAACAGACTCCGTGGTCGCTGGCAGTTTGGTGCGCAAAGTTGCGTGCAGAAGCAGTGCGGCAGGGACACCCAGTACTCCAGGGACTCCCACCGAATTCCCAACAACACCTACAGTTCGCGATGCGCCAGGATCATCGATCCGTCTTCGGGATCCGGACGCAGCACGAATCCGAGGCGTTGCATCAACTTCGCCATTTTGTGGTTGTGCGCCAGGATCATGCCGTTCATGGTGGTCAACTGACGCGATTGCGCCACTTCGATCAACGACTGCATCAGCTGGCGACCGAGGCCCCTGCCCTGCCAGTCGTCGGCGATGGCAATCGCGAACTCGCAGCTGTGCATATCCGGGTTCAACATGTAGCGCGCAACGCCGACCAGTTGTCGCGGCGCTGGTACGCCTTCGCGCTCGGCGAGCGGCTCGGCCGTCGCGGGTTCGCCTTCCACCGGGGTGGGAATTTCGGCGATCAGCGCCATGTCGCGCCAGTAGTCGATCTGGGTGTAACGCGCCAGTTGCCGCGGCGACAGTTCCTTGATGCTGGCGACGAAGCGGAAATAGCGAGTCTCCTGCGACATCGAACGCACGAAATGCTGCAGCGACTGCGCATCTTCCGGCCTTATCGCGCGCAACAGACAAGTGCTGCCATCGCGCAACACGAGTTCGCGCTCGAGGCGCACCGGGTACGGCATGATCGCCATGTGCCCGTAGGCCATGCGTGGCGCCTGATAACCCGGCTTGAGCACAATGCGCGCGTCGACCACGGTGACCCCGCGGTCATCGACGATGATCGGATTGAGATCGATCTCGGCGATCTGCGGCAGTTCGCAGACCATCTCGGAGATGCGCAGCAGCGTGGCCTCGACCGC
The DNA here is from genome assembly GCA_937928755.1 of uncultured Rhodanobacteraceae bacterium. GTDB lineage: Bacteria > Pseudomonadota > Gammaproteobacteria > Xanthomonadales > SZUA-5 > JADKFD01. Next base: position 12,023 of record CALEZI010000176.1, read on the forward strand.
ATTCACGTTCGCCGCAGCGGCACCGCGCCATTGCCCGAGCATGCGCACGGCGCGCGAGCGCTGCACCAGACGACTGGCGAGAAAGCGGTTCAGCGGCGGCAGTTCCATGGCGCGATCGGCGAACACTTCGACCGCACGACCACCGGCGCCGAACAGGATCACCGGCCCGAACAGGGCATCGGTAACCACACCGACATACAGCTCGCGGCCGTGCCTGGAGGTGACCATCGGCTCGACCACCATGCCGTCGATGTGCGCTTGTGGCGCACGCAGGCGCACGCTGTCCATCATTTCCTGCCACGCCGCCTGCAATTGACGCGCGCCGCGGATGTCGAGCATGACGCCACCCACGTCCGACTTGTGGGATATGTCCGGCGAATTGATCTTGAGGACCACCGGGAATCCCAATTGCTGTGCGATCAGCGTCGCTTCCTGTGGCGAGTGCGCCACCACGGTGTGCGCCACCGGCACGTGGAAGGCAGCCAACAGCGCCTTGGACTCGGTCTCCGACAGCATCGTGCGCCCGCTGGCCGCGACATCGGCCAGTAACAACCGTGCGCTGTCCAGATCCGGCGGGTCGCCCTCGGCCAATGCCAGGGGCGTCTGCCAACTCAATTGCTGGTTGCGATAGAAACTCGCCAGATTGCCGAATGCATCCACGGCCGGCTCTGGCGTGCGAAAGGTCGGGATTCGCGCCTTCGCCAACAGCGCCCGCGATTCGAGCACGCGACGGTCGCCCAGCCAGCAGGCGATCAACGGCTTGGCATAACGCTCGCGCGTCGTCACCAGAGCCTGTGCGTAGACCAGCGGATCGCGATCCGCCTTGGGCGCAAAAAGCGCCAACACGCCGTCGACGCCGCTGTCGTCCATCACCGTCTGCACCGCATCGGCGAACTCCGCCGCGTGCGCACGCTCGCCGACATCGATCGGGTTTCCGCCGCTGGCTTCGGCAATCTGCTGGCGCAGACGGACAATCGTTGCGTCGGCCAGTTGCGCCAGCTTGAGCCCGGATTCCTGGGCCCAATCAGCCGCCAGCACGCCCGGCCCGCCGCCATTGGCGACAATCGCCAGACGCCTGCCGGTCGGTCGGTAGCGCGACGCCAGGCACTTGACCGCCGAGAACAACTGCACGAAGAAGCGCACCCGGACCGCACCCGCGCGACGCAACGCAGCGTCGAACACATCGTCGTCGCCGACCAGCGCTCGCGAGTGCGTCTGCGCCGCGAGCACGGTGGCCGGGTGGCGCCCGGCCTTGAGCACTACCACCGGCTTGACGGTGGCGACTGCCCGCAGCGCCGACAGGAAGCTGCGCGGCTCGCGCACACCTTCCAGGTACAGCACGATGCTCTCGGTGGCGGCGTCAGTAGCCAGGAAATCGAGAATCTCGGCGAGGTCGATATCGCGCTGGTCGCCAACCGTTGCGACCGCCGAGAAGCCGACACCCTGATCGAGCGCCCAGTCCAGGGTGGAAGCCGCCAGCGCCCCGGACTGCGCGACAAAGGCGACGCTACCGGCGGGCGGCATCGGACCGAGCAGGCTGAGGTTCAATTGCCGACCCGGCCGCTGCAGGCCGAGGGTTTCCGGGCCGAGCAGGCGCAGGCCGTGGGCACGGGCCAGTTCCAGTACGCGATCGACTGCGGCAGGATCATTGGCCTCGCCGCTCAGCACAATCAGGCGCAGTTGCCAGCGTCCCAGCGCCGGCAACACCTCGGGAACCCGGGCGATGTCCAGCAGCAACCAGACCACATCCGCGCGCAGCGGCGCATCGCCGCCCGCCAGCAATGCGGGAGTCAGCAGATCCACTCGCGCACGGCCATCGGCAATGCGCTCTGCGAGCGCCTCGGTCGCCAGCGCCAGATCCGGCGATTCAGGTGCCGCCAGCACCCAGATCAGCTCCGGATCAAACAACCGCGTGAGGGAATGCTTTTCCATGATCTTTCCTTGCCGTAGGCGCCTGACCCCTCCGAACCAGGCAATGCGCCACTTGAGTGCCAGCAACTCGTCATTGCGACCGCGAGCGAAGCGCGGCGGGAAGTTATCCAGCGCCTCTGGTCTTGTTCCAGTCGAGCCACGTCCAGAATGCCAACGCAGAGTTGCTGGATTGCTTCGTCGCTACGCTCCTCGCAATGACGAGTTTCGTGTCTCCAGTGCAGCTTCGAACCAAAGCAAGTTCCCCGCACAGGCAGCTTGCTCAGCCCCTCCCCACAGTGCCGACGCGCCATCCAGACTAGTCCGCCGTCAGCCGAGCATTGCCTCAGTCCAGCCCCCCGAGCACGCGCACATGCGCGAGCACGCTGCGCGCCAGCGACTGCAGGTCGTAGCCGCCTTCCAGCGTCGACACGATGCGGCCGCGGGCATGGCGGTCGGCGACATTCACGATCTGCTGGGTCACCCAGGCATAGTCGGCTTCGGTCCACAGCAACTGCGACATGTCGTCATCGCGATGCGCATCGAAGCCGGCCGAGATCACGATCAACTGCGGCCGGAAGCGTTCCAACGCGGGCATCCAGTCGCGGGTCACTGCTCCGCGCAGCGCAGCGCCATCGCTGTAGGGGGGCAGCGGCACATTGACCATGTTGGCGCCGAGCGGATCGATGCCGCTGGCCGGATACAGTGGATGCTGGAAAGTCGACACCATCAGCACGCGCTCGTCGTCGGCCAGGATGTGCTCGCTGCCGTTGCCGTGATGCACGTCGAAATCGACCAGCGCGACCCGCGCCAGGCCATGATGATCGAGCGCATGCAGGACCCCCACTGCGGCGTTGTTGTAGAAGCAGAAGCCCATGGCCTCGCCGCGCGTGGCATGGTGTCCAGGCGGGCGCACCGCGCAGAAAGCGCGCTGAAACTCTCCGGCCATGACACCATCGACGGCTCGGACCAGTGCCCCGGCAGCGCGCTTCGCCGCGCGCAGGGTGCTCGGGTTCATCCAGGTATCGGGATCGAGATGGGTGTAACCGGTCTTCGGCCGAGCCGACTCCAGTTCGGCCAGATACAACGCGTTGTGCGCGCGTTGCAGCGCCACCAGTGGTGCCTCGGGCGCGTCGACGTGCAACAACCAGTCGAGCACACCCGCTCCTGCGAGCCGATCCTCGATCGCCCGCAGCCGCGCCGGACACTCTGGGTGATGCTCACCCATTTCGTGCCGCAGGTATTCGGGATGGGACAGGTAGGCCAGTGTCATCGCGCCCTCCGCGCTCGACGGTGTCTTCTCCAGATTAGCGCCGATCGCGGCGGATTCGCTTGAGCTGCGACAATCGTTGCGGTTTGCACTTGCTCAGCACCCACCTCGATCCCATTTCGCCGCCATCCGTCGCAGCGACGGATCGGCGCCGCCATCGCGCAGCACTTCGATGATCGGCACCCACGCCAGCGCCAGCGACTCGGCCGACACGCTGAAGTTCTCGGACCCGCGGCAACGAAGGACGAAGCGCACATCCCAATGCGTGTGCGCGGGCTCGCTGCCGCGTGCCGGGATCAGGTGGGCATCGATATCGTAAATCTCCGGGACGATCGCCAGGTCGGTCAGTCCGGACTCTTCGCTGGCTTCACGCAATGCCACCTGCACAAGATCCGGATCGCCATCGGCATGCCCACCCAACTGCAACCAGCGCCCGAGTTTGCGGTGGTGGGTCAGCAGCACGCGCTGACCATCGCCGGAAACCAGCCAGCACGACGCGGTGAAATGGCCGTCAGAACGGGTGCGCTCGTAGGTGTCAGCGCCGCTGCGCGCGAAAGCAGCAAATGCGGCGATGGCCGCCTGCTCCTGCGGGTGGCGAGCGGCATAAACGTCGAGCATCGACAGCAGATCGGCTGCCATTGGGTCCTCCTTCGTGCTTGCCGCCCCATGGGGCCTGCCGTATGTTACCGACCGCTACGGTTCAGCTACCGATCAGGCTCAAAGCGCGCCCGCGCCCGAATCGATTGCGGCTGAACCTCCATTTTGCTGCTGTCGTTCCCGCGAGCATGCCGAAGTTTGTCGGCACGTTCTGCGTGGATTCTCAACTCAAGGGGGCCCTGCATGCTTTTCTGGCGCGTCAAACCGCTCGACCAGATTCTCGAAACCGCCGCCAGGAAGAGTCTGGTGCGCCAGCTCGGCGCCTTTCAGCTCACCATGCTGGGCATCGGCGCGATCATCGGTACCGGCATTTTCGTACTGACTGCGGTCGCCGCCAACAAGGCCGGCCCGGGCATGATGTTTTCTTTCGTGATCGCGGCGATCGTCTGCGCACTCACAGCGCTGGTCTATGCCGAGATCGCGGCGATGGTGCCGGTGGCCGGATCCGCCTACACCTATTCGTATGCGGTACTCGGCGAGTTCATCGCCTGGCTGGTCGGCTGGGCCTTGATCCTGGAGTACGCGGTCGCGGCAGGCGCGGTCGCGGTCGGTTGGTCCGGCTACATCAATGGATTTCTGCACGAGATGGGCGTCGGGCTGCCATTGGCGTTGACCGCCGGTCCGGCAGACACCATCACTTTACCGGATGGCACCACGGCCAACGGCGGCTTCAACCTGCTCGCCTTCCTGATCGCGCTGCTGGTGACCTGGCTGTTGGTCATCGGTACCTCGAAGAGCGCCAAGGTCAACGCCGTGCTGGTGGCGATCAAGGTCACGGCGCTGACGGTGTTCATCATTCTGGCGTTGCCCAAGGTCGACACCGCGAATTTCACGCCGCTGCTTCCCAATGGCTGGGGCAACCCGCTGTCGTCGGTTGGCGTACTCGGCGCGGCTGCGTCGATTTTCTTCGCCTACGTCGGCTTCGACGCGGTCTCCACGGCGGCCGAGGAAACCAAGAATCCGAACCGCAATGTGCCGATTGGCCTGATCGGCTCGCTCGCCGTTTGCACCGTGTTCTACTTCCTGGTGGCCTACGCGGCAACCGGCGCGGTCGGCGCCCAACCCGGTGGCGCACTGTCGCAGTCCAAGGAGCCGCTGGCTTTCGTGCTGCGCGAGATCGGCTACGGCCAGGTCGGTAACTGGGTCGCCGCTGCGGCCATCGTCGCCCTGCCCTCGGTGATCCTGATGATGATCTACGGCCAGACGCGCATCCTCTTCGTGATGTCGCGCGACGGCCTGATGCCGCAACTGTTCTCCAAGGTGCACCCGAAGTACCACACGCCGCACGTGGTCACGATCATCACCGGTATCGCGGTATCGATCTTCGCTGCAGTGTTCCCGGTGGGCATGCTCGCGGACATTTCCAATTCGGGCACCTTGTTTGCCTTCTTCGTGGTCGCCCTGGGCGTCATGGTGCTGCGCAAGACTCAGCCCGACCGCTTCCGGCCGTTCCGCGCCCCGGTCATCTGGTTGGTCGGCCCTGCAGCGATGGCGGGTTGTGCACTGCTGTTCATCAGCCTCGGCTGGTACACCATCAGCTTGTTCCTGGGCTGGGCATTGATCGGCCTGGTTGTCTACTTCCTGTACAGCAAGAACCGCAGTGAATTGGCACCGGGCAACGCTGGCAGGTAGTTCAAGTCGGTTCAGCTCGTCGGGTACACTTCATGCCCGACGAGCAAACCAGCCATGGGTCCGTAGCTCACTGGGTAGACCTCGAAGTAGCATTTCCGCACAGTGGTTCAAGTAGCATTGCCGGGCTGCGGGTCCGTAGCTCAGTTGGGTAAGCCGGGGTTTGTCGCGGCACTGCCGCGACCCGGCGATCGCCGAGGACAGGAGTCCGAGGCCGGGTATCCAACTGGGCGCACCTCGAAGTAGCATTTCCGCACAGTGGGTCCGTAGCTCAGTTGGGTGAGCCGGGGTTTGTCGCGGCACTGCCGCGACCCGGCGAACGCCGAGGACAGGAGTCCGAGGCCGGGTATCCAACTGGGCGCGCCTCGAAGTAGCATTTCCGCACAGTGGGTCCGTAGCTCAGTTGGGTGAGCCGGGGTTTGTCGCGGCACTGCCGCGACCCGGCGAACGCCGAGGACAGGAGTCCGAGGCCGGGTATCCAACTGGGCGCGCCTCGAAGTAGCATTCCCGCACCTGTGGGTCCGTAGCTCAGTTGGATAGAGCACCTGGCTTCGAACCAGGTGGTCGGGGGTTCGAGTCCCTCCGGGCCCGCCATTTTCGCCACATGCCTGATGCGTCGGACGTTAATATCGGCGCATGCATGGCGAATCCCTGTTTCTGCAAAGTCTGGCAGTAGTCCTGTGTGTCGCGGCCGCGACCACGGTGCTGTGCCAGCGAGTACGACTTCCGGTCGTACTCGGCTACCTGCTCGCGGGCGTATTGATCGGCCCACACGCGCCGACACTACTGGTCGCCGATCCTTCGATCATCGCCACGTTGTCGGAACTCGGCGTGATTCTGCTGATGTTCTACATCGGCATGGAGTTGTCGCTGCGCAAACTCGCCGAAGTCGGGCCACGTGGGTTCGCCGTCGTTCTGGTCGAAATGGGGCTGATGCTGATTCTCGGCTATCTGGCCGGTCGCCTCGCCGGCTTCAACCCGGTCGAATGTGCGTTCCTTGCGGCGATGCTGTCGATCTCGTCGACCACCATCATCGCGCGCACATTCGAAGAACAAAAGGTCAGCACGCGCCTGCGCGAGCAGGTGTTCGGCACGCTGGTGATCGAGGACATCTTTGCGATCCTGCTGATCGCGCTGCTGACCACGCTGGCAACCACGCGCAGCCTGGATTTCGCCGGACTGGCCGCCGCAGCGGGTCGCCTCGGCATCTTCCTGACCGTGCTGATGTTGGTCGGACTGCTGGTCGTGCCGCGCCTGATTCGCTTCGTCGTCGCACTTAAGCGTCCGGAAACCACGCTGGTAACGTCGGTTGGCGTGTGTTTCGCGGCGGCGCTGGCCGCACAGCAATACCAGTACTCGGTGGCGCTCGGCGCTTTCCTGGCCGGCTGCCTCGTCGCTGAATCCGGCGAAGGAAAGCGCATTGCTGCGCAGGTCCGGCCACTCCGCGACATGTTCACCGCGGTGTTCTTCGTGTCCATCGGATTGTCCATCGATCCCGCTCTGTTGCTGGCCCAGAGCGGCTGGATCCTGCTGTTCTCCCTGCTGGTCGTGGTCGGCAAGTTCGTTGGGGTCACCATTGGCTTTTTTGCCACCGGCAGTGCCGTGCGCACCTCTGCGCAGGCCGGCCTGGCGATGGGCCAGATCGGCGAGTTCTCATTCATCATCGCCGGGCTCGGCGTCACCCTGGGCGCGGTCGACTCGGCACTTTTCCCGATCGCCGTCGGTGTGTCCTGCGTGACTACGCTGTTGACGCCGTTCGCGGTCAGACATTCCGGTCGTTTTGGCGAGTGGATCGATGGTCGCCTGCCACGTGCACTGCAGACTTTCGTCGCCCTCTACGGAACCTGGATCGAACAACTCGGCCGCGCCCGCGAACGTGGCACACTGGGCGTTCGCGTGGGCCGGTTGATCCGATTGATCGTCCTCGACGCCGCGCTGCTGGTCGCTGTCCTGATCGCCGCCAGTGCCGGCGCCGAAGAAGTCGCGGCATTCCTCAACAAGCGCCTGCCTTTCGCAGCCGAAGCCGTGCGCGGCCTGGTCGCCTTCGGCTTCGTGATCCTTGCGGTGCCGATGGCGCTTGGTCTGTTCCGCTTGATCCGCGCGCTCGGCCGTGCGCTTGCCCTGGCCGCCCTGCCCGCCGCCGGAGAGGGCCTGGTAGACTTTGCCCAGGCCCCGCGACGGGCATTCGTGGTAGCGCTGCAGCTTGGACTGATGGTGCTGGTCGCTCTGCCTTGTCTGGCGCTGCTGCAACCTTTCCTGCCTGGCGTGAAAGGCGCCGCGCCGCTGCTGCTGATGCTGCTACTGCTGGTGGCCGGCTACGCATTCTGGCGCAGCGCAACGCAGTTGCAGGGCCACGTGCGCGCCGGCGCTCAGGCGCTGGTCGCCGCGGTGGCCATTCCCGGCGCCACTGAAGATGAGCAATCCCAGGCGCTCGATCAAATGGAGCAACTGCTGCCCGGCCTGGGCGAACTGACTGCCATTTCGCTCGAACCCGGTAATCGCTGGATTGGGCGCACGCTCGGCGAAATCAACCTGCGCGCCGTCACCGCGGCCACCGTGCTGGCAATTCGTCGCGATGGTGAGTCCGTGTTGACACCGGATGGCAAGGAGTCAATGGCGACCCACGATGTGCTGATCGTTGCCGGGACCTACGATGCGCTGGACAACGCCCGCGCCCATTTGCAGGCGCGGGCGTCCCGAATTCAGGCGTAATAGCGCCGCGGCGGGTCGTAGAGCGCGGCGTCGAGGATCGACCACAAGTGAATGATCCAGCCCAGCCACACCAGCCACAGAATCGCCGCGAGCACGAATTGCACGATGGCGATCAACAATCGACCCTGGAGCAACTGGCCAAGCCCGGCGATGAAAAAGCTCGCCAGAGCGGCGATCACATTGCCAGCGGAGCCCTGTCCTGCGCTCATTCGTTTCTCCTGAAGATTCCGCCGGCGCCATGTGTCCGGCTTCCACAGAGGTTACGCAAGAACCACGCCAATCTTCCCGAGTACGACATTCGGAGCAGAGCAAGGCGTCAGCACGGACCGACTGACAAAGAGACCGCAAGGCACGGCGAAATCCGCCAGGTCTTAGCGGGGTTCGCCCAATGATTGCGGCTCAGAGGCGATAATCCGGGCCAGACGCTCTTCCGTAAGCACCCGCGACAGTTCATCGAGCTCGGCATGTCGACGACCGATCAGTTCGATCAGCGCATCGAGAAAACGGCGAAACAGACCCTGCGAATCGCTGCTCGGCTTGATGTTCAGACGATTGCGAAAGGCCTGTCCCAACGCATGCACAAAAGCTTCGGCACCGTCATGGGTTACTGCGGGCGGGTGCGCCCTGCTGCCGATTGCCGCAAGCCGGGTACCCAGGCGTTCCAGCGCCTCGCCGCTGTCCTTGGCCAGGCGCCCCAGATCGACGGCATCATCGGCATTCAAGGTACCCGTCGCGGCCAGTTGCCGCGCGCGCTCCGGCAAGGCGTAGATCAGCTCGCACATATCCGACACGCGCGCCAGAATTTGCTCCAGTTCGGTCAACCGGGCAACATCACCGCCGTTGTCCTGCCAAGCTCGCGCGACACCGCCATAGACGTCGAGCGCGAGTTCCACATCCTCGGTCAGGTGCCAGGCGCCACTGTCGTCGCGCCCGAGCGCGGCAAACAGACGCTCACGTTGTTGCGGACTGAAAGCGAATGCCATTGGCCACCTCCATCAGCACGCGCATGTCGGCGCTGGGTTCCCGAGATGGGCGGATGGTAAGGCATTTCACCCAGGCAGCCACGATCCAGATCAAGTTGGGGAACATGTTTTCTGCGTATTGATGACCTGTAATCAGAGGGCTGCATGGCAAGAGGAAGGGTTGCGCTTTCTGCTTTTCGGGCGACCCAGGAAACTGCAATCGAGGAAACTGCAATCGAGGGGGCAGTTGACCATGAAGGAGCTCAGCGGATTCATGCAACTGATGGCGCGGCAGAAGGCGTCCGACTGCTTCTTCAGCGCCGGCGCCCCGCCGTCGATCAAGATTGAAGGCAACACGGTGCAGATTGGCGACGTTGCGCTCGACGCGGAGCAGGTGCGCGCAATGGCCTATTCGGTCCTCAGCGAAGCGCAGCAAAAGGAATTCGAGGCGACGCTGGAGATGAACCTTGCCGTGGCGCTGCCCGACGTCGGTCGTTTTCGCGTCAACGTTTACCGTCAGCGCGGGGACGTCGCCATCGCCGTGCGCTACATCACCACGGAGATACCCTCGCTCGAGCAGCTCAACCTGCCGCAAAAGCTCAAGGAACTGATCATGCTGCCGCGCGGCCTGGTGCTGGTCGTGGGCAGCACCGGATCGGGCAAGTCGACCACTCTGGCGTCGATGATCGACTACCGCAACCAGAATCGCACCGGACACATCCTGACCATCGAGGAGCCGATCGAATACCTGCATCGGCACCGTCGGTCGATCGTCGATCAACGCGAAATCGGACTCGACACGCTGTCGTACGAAAATGCCCTGAAGAACGCCATGCGCGAAGCGCCGGACGTCATCCTGATCGGCGAAATTCGCGACCGCGAGACCATGAAACACGCCATCGCCTACGCCGAAACCGGCCACCTTTGCCTGTCGACACTGCACGCCAACAACGCCAATCAGACCCTCGACCGGATCATCAACTTTTTCCCGGACAGTGCCAGGCACCAGGTGCTGATCGATCTTTCGCTCAATCTGCAGGCCGTGGTGTCGATGCGCCTGGTGCGCGGCGTCGATGGCAAACGACTGCCGGCAGTCGAGTTGTTGCTGCGCACCACCTACATCGCCGACCTGATCGAAAAAGGCGAGATCGAGCTGATCAAGGACGCCATGAAGCAGGGCATCGATCTTGGCATGCTGACCTTCGACGAATCGCTTTTCCGCTTGTACAGCGCGGGCCGCATCAGCCTGGACGAAGCGCTCGACAACGCCGACTCGCGCACCGATCTGGCGCTGCGCATCCGCCTCAACCAGCCGGCCGCCGAAGATGGCGGGATGCGCATCGAGGACATGACCTGACCGCAACTGACGCCGAAACGTGCGCTGGCGCGCGTCCGCCGGAGGCTCGACGCTCGTTTCAGTCGGCTTCAAAGCCGTCCCGAAACAAACCCTCCGGTCGATCGAGTACACCACCCCAGAAGCCACCGACGATGCTGTAGCCGCCGCCACTGGCCGGGTGGAGCGGATCGGCATCGGGCTGCGAGAGCGTCCCCTGCATCGCGAAACTGCCACCGCTGGAGCGCCCGCCGCCGCCATCGAGGGTAAACGCCAGCAGATGATAGTCGCCGGGACTGGACGTGACAGCCGCGACGGGGAGCTGTGCCGCAACCGGATTTGCCAGCATCGTCGACACCATGACCGCCGCGCAAAGGGCAAGGTGGACCGTGCGCAGCGATGCCGATCGACCCAACCATCGGGCCAGGACGCGAGCACCGCAGCATGCCGCGATCGGCCCGAGCAACCGCTGCTTCGAACTGCTCGGCAGGCCGATCTTGCCCAGCGGAGCAACGCGTTGCTCGCTGCACCCCGCTTCCGCCGTTGTCTGCGGGTGATTCAGTCCGCTCCCGCTCATTGGCAGTTCCCGCTGCCACAGACGAACAAGCCCAGGTTGCCATCATCCCCGCGGCCGTGGGCGATCAGCGGTCGGCCATCGCTGCGCAAGCCGATGGCACTGTAAAACCCCGGATTGCCGATGCTGTCCAGACCCACCGCCGCGCCACTGCTGCAGCCGCTGTCGGCGCAATCGAACAGCCCCACCTGCGGATTGGTCACCTGGCGGTAGCTGATCAGTGCACGGCCGTTGGCACGCAGGGCGATCGACGTAAACGCGCCGACGCTGATTTCGGGCAAGTCGAGCAACTGGCGAACAACGCCGCTGCTGCAATTGACGTCGCTGCAATCGTACGCAGCCAAGCCGAACCGGTTTGCCGACGGACGCACAGCATAGGAAATCAGCGCACGACCATCGGCGCGCAAGACAATTGACGGGAACTGACCCGCCGGGTCGTTGAGCGTGCCGTCCAGCGAAATGGAGTTGCCGCTACTGCATTCGACATTGTCGCAACGGTACAGACGCAGTTCGCCGGGGGTGATATTGGAGTAGGCGATCAGCGCGCGACCGTCGGACCGCACGGCGAGCGCCGAGTTTGCACCGCTGTTGCCGGAACTGTCGAGCACGACGCTGACACCGCTGCTGCACTGGGGATTGGCGCAGTTGTAGAGCTTGAGACCGAGGACGTTCTGATCTCGATAGCTGATCAGCGGACGCCCATCCGGACGCAGAGCCAGTCTGGGTTCACGCCCGACAGCACCGGTCGCGTCCAACGCGCTGCCGATGCCAAAGGCACAAGCGGCGTCGGCGCAGTCATAGAGACGCAGGTCGTCGGCGATGGGATCATGGTGAGCGATCAGCGGACGCCCATCGACTCGCAGGACGATCGACGGCGCGCTGCCGCCGGGCTCGAGGTTGCGCACCGTTCCGGTCGAGCAGGACGGGTTTTCGCAGCGGTACAACGCCAGTTGCGTGCCGCCATTGCGGAATGCAACCAGCGCGCGATCATTGGCGGTAACCGCAAGCGCGACTCCCAATTGCGCTTGCGCACCGGATGCGGTCAACGCGCGCAGGCGATTGATGTCGATGGCCAGAGGCTCGCAGACGACGCTGCCGTCGACATTGATCGCCCGCAGGTACTCGCCCTCGTTGCAGCCGGCGGCGATTCTGGCCTGTACCTGGGTCACGTCGATCTGCGTCAGGCCGACGCCGCCGGGCGTCAATCCGACCGTCGCAATGCCGTTGTTGAAACTGCTGCTGATTCCTGGCCCGGGGGTGATCGCGGCGACATTCTGCTGGCAGGCGACCGTGCCGTTGGCGTTGATCTGGCGCAGCGAGGTGTTGTTGCCGCAGAAGCTGCTCACCCGCGCCTGGATCTGGTCGGTATCCACTGCGAGCGTGCCGCTGCCGGTGATCATTCCGCCCGACAATCCACTGCCGGCGGTGATCGACACCACCCCGCTGTCGTCAACGCCATCGGCGAATCCTTGCGGAATGCCGGTCAAGCCCGACCATGGAGCACTGGCGGCGCTTGCGGACAGATCGGCCACCTTGGCACGCAAGGCTTCGGGTGCGGGTCGAATCAACTGGCGCGGCGAAAGTATCGTGTATTCACCGGCAGCGGCGCCCGGTCGCACACGCAGTTCCAGGTGACGCTGCTGGCCGCTGAAGGTCGCGCTGCCGAAGTCCAGCTCGACGCTGAACACGCCGGAGTCCACCGGGATGTCGTCCAGATCCGGCGCACACGCCAGTGGCGATGGATCGACAGCGGTTTCGAACAGGCAGAACTGGAAATCGTACAACCCGTTCGCCAGTCCGCCTGCGTCACGCAGTTGTCCTTGCCAGGTAAAGGCGCTGCCGAGCGGCGCAGCTGCGAGTTGGCCGCCCAGCATCAGAACCAGCGTTAACCATGCCCAGCGGGGGCGAGTGCCAGATCTCATCGAAGTCCTGCTCCTACAGCGCGCAGCCAAAGGTCTGCAGCGACTGCCGCGAGGTCTCGCGAGCCTGATTGCAGGCCTGCGGCAAGGCATCACGAGTAGTCTTGTTCGCCGCCAGGTCCTTCCATGCCTGTTTCCATTGCGCGAGCCCGGCCTGCATCGGATCGCGCGCCTGGGCCGGGACCGAGTCGACCAGACATTGTTCGTAGGCGGCCAGGAACTGGTCGCATTCGGCGACGCCGGTGGGGCCTTCGACGGCGGCACTGTCGACCGACGCGGGCGTCGTTGGGGTCGCTTCGGTCGCGGTGTCCGTAGCCGCAGCAGGCGTGCCGGGTTGGGCACTGGTGGGCGGTTCGGACGACGAACAAGCGCTCAGCGCAAGGGTCAAGGCGAGGGCAAGCGAAATGCGGGACAGGGGCATCGAGATTCTCCGTTAGGCGCGGCAACAAGAGCGAACACGCTCGTCGGACAATCAAAACGACCACCTTGGAAAAAACGCACGACATGAATGACGCCTGCAGCAAGCGACCGTCAGCTGTTACTCGGCGCTGCAGCGCACGAGCGCACCAACGCACGGCGATGGGCACGCCTGCTCCGCTGCTGTCGACAACGCGACGTTCGATGCTTCAACCCTGGCGCAAACGCATTCGCACCTGAGGCGGCCAGGGGATCACCTGGACGGCCAGCGCAGCGCGCCATCGATGATCGTGTGGGTGCGCCCGCCGACCCACACCTGTTGGGCGGATGCGTCGAACTCGATATCGATCACCGCGTCGTGTCCGATCTCGCGACCCTGGCTGACGCGATAGCCACGGGCCAGCAAGCCGCCGGGTTCAGATTGCGCGATGTAGGCTCCAATGAGGCCATTGGCGGCACCCGATGCCGGGTCTTCGATGATCCCGACGCCGGCCGGGAATGCGCGCACGACCAACTGGTAATCCGCGCTTTCGCTGCGGGCAAAAACGCACAATCCCATGCTGTCGCTGGCCTGGGCCAGTTCGGCGATGCGTGCGTGGTCAGGGTGCCAGTCGCGCAGGATCTGCTCGCTGGCGAGTTCCGCCATCCACCAGCGCCGCCCTCCTTCCACCAACGCCGGAGACAACTGCCCGGGTGCAACCCCGTCCAGCACCGCTTCGAGCCGAAGCTGAGCCTCGCCACCCCGGACCATGATCCGCGCGGATGGCGCTTGCACAAACAAGCTTCGACGATCGCCTTCGCCGCTGCACTTGATCGGCAATAGTCCCGCCTTGCATTCCTGCACAAGTCCATCGACGCCCAGTGTCACCAGACCCGCCTCGATCGCAGCATGCGCACTGCCTATGGTCGGGTGACCGGCGAATGCAATCTCGCGCGAGGGCGTGAAGATCCGCACGCGGTAGCTGGCCGACGGGTCGGTTGCCGGCAGCACGAAAGTGGTCTCCACCAGGTCAGTCCATGCAGCAAACTCCTGCATCGCCGAATCCGACCAGTGCCCGGCCCCGATCACGACGCCAAGCGGATTGCCGCCACCGGGGTGCTCGGCGAACACATCCAGTTGCAGATAGCGCTCAGACATCTCGACTCCGACTGGTGTTGGTCTTCGCCGTCATCATGCCCGATTTCCCGGGCCCGGCCTGACCTCGGGCGATGACGGGCAGATTTCGTGATCCGCAACCTGCTCACCGCGATCCGCAATCCGAAAAGGCGCAGCGCAGACTTGACAGGCACTCGGGCACGAATCTATTCTGTTCAGCTCAGTCGTGGGGCCATAGCTCAGCTGGGAGAGCGCTACAATGGCATTGTAGAGGTCGACGGTTCGATCCCGTCTGGCTCCACCAAATTTCCAAGTCCCCATCGTCTAGAGGCCTAGGACACCGCCCTTTCACGGCAGTAACCGGGGTTCGAATCCCCGTGGGGACGCCATATAAAACAAGCACTTAGGGCTGCCGCAAGGCGGCCCTTTTCTTTTGTGGGTAACAAGTGGGCAATATCCGCTGTCGACAGCAGCGCAGCGCGGACGCCTTTCGCATATGCAACAAGCGCTTGGGCCATCCGAAGGGGTGACCCTTCTTTGCGGGGCTTCATGCGGTTCGACCAGTCATCGGTTGTCGACGCAACGGTTCTGTTCCAGTCGCGACCATTTCAGCTTGACTTGTCTGTCGCCGGCTGCGACCTGATCGGTCACATCGACAAACTGGGAGCGCTCGATGTCGTAACTGAGCACCCGGTCCCCTGATGCCGGACGCAGAATGGCGCCCGAATGCGGGTAGCTCATGAAGTGGATTTCAACCGTAGCAAAGGCTTGCGGTTTGATCGGCACGCCGTCAGAGCAGGTGCGCAGCAACGGCCCGGTTTGCGGAAGCTCGGCAGGCGACCCTGCGGGAGCCGCCCGCAATACGTGATACCAGGGGGTGGACTCGGTCGAGATCATGCATCGCCCCAGTTGCAAAGCCACCTTGCTGCTCACCGATGCCTTGACCGCCGTATCGGAAAAAAACCAGAATGTCGGCGCGAAATCCTGCGTTCCGAGAAGATAAAAGCGGCACGCTTCCCGGTTCTCCGGATTCTCGGGCACGCGCATTGAAATGGCCTCAGCTGCGGCCCGTGCAACCACGGCGTTATTGCCGCCGGACAGTTGCACCCAGCGAATTCCCTGTTCCCGACTGCGGTCGCCATGGAACCACAGGAGCAGCATGACTGCCATTGCCGCCGTCATGCGTGCGACGCCACCCGTGCGACCTGTCGCAATATTGCGCAAACGAGCCCAATCGATGGCCATACTGACGCTGCCGGCCAGCATCATCAGCGCGCCAATCAGCCCGAAATAGAAAAAGCGTGCCGCCAGATAATGATCGCTGTCGAATTCGTTCGCATCGTGTTTTGCCAGAATCGAGTTTGACACCGACGGAAACTGGATGACGATGGTCGTCGCCACGATCACCAGACCCAACAGGAAAACAACCGCGCCAGACTGCTTGCGCAAGACATCCGTTCCCCGCGAGAGGGTCAACCGAAGCAGCGCGGCGCAGAACAGCAGAACGGCTACAAAAAGCAGCGCCAAGGCAACGGTGCTGCCGGCCTCGGGCGTACGCAGGAGAAACTCAGGTGCGCGCACCAACCAGACTCGAACGCCCTGCACCAGAGCATGCGCAGCACCTTCCTGCAACAACAAGCTGTCTGCGCCGGTAGTCAAGGCCTGCCTGACCAGCAGGTACATCGCAGCGACAAATCCGCTGATCCACAGCGGCCAGTAGCGGACACGCGGATCGCCGCTGCTCAACGCCAGGACAAGGATGACCAACGGCGTGATCAGCCCGGTTTCCTTTGAGGTCACCGCAACCAGGGTCCCACACGCAACCAACATCAATGCACGCCGGTCAGCGCTACCCTTGAACCAGCGCAAGGCCCCGAGCAGCGCCAAAAACATGCCCAGCGATGCCAACAGATCGAAACGGTTCGACAGCCAGCCCGCCGTCATTGTGCTCACCGGGTGAGTACAAAACAGGAGTGCGACGATCAGGCTTGGCCAGCGCGGCAGCCCTGCCTTGATGAGCACCGCAAGAAAAAGCGTCGCCGCTGCGACCAGCAATAACCAATTCGCGACAAACTGGGTTTGCATCCCGGGATCGATGGCACCGATCAGCCACCATAACAACATGCCGGCAGGTCGGTAGAACAGCCCACCCGGAAAATGCGTCTCGCTGAAGTAAAGGACGGGATTGTCTGTGTACCGAGCGATGGTGATGAACGCGTAGTCGTCGAGGAAATAATACCCTTCGAAAAACGGCCAATAGACAAACAACGTCCAGGCGGCAATGGCGCCCGTCGCGAGGACCCAGAAACCGGGATGCCGCCGGTTCGTCATCGTTTTTGCCCAAGTGGCAAGTCACGCCAATCGCAATTCGAGAACTGCGCTGTTCGCGGATCAGTTTTCAGCATGGCGGATTGGGCGGGAACCTGCGCGATGGACCTCGCTGCCAGCACGACAGTTGCGGCCCGGAACGGGTGTTTCGGCAGCAAGATCTGAAATAGAAGGTGTCTTGCCTCTGGTTCGACATCCTCCCTTGGACCCAACCGGGGCGGACCCGCCGGATCGCGACACCAGGGCGCTTCCGCAGTGCTGGAGACGCAGATCCGTCGATCGCGGCGAACGTTGCCGCGCAACCATCAGCGCACTTCTGGTCCGTTCGTCCGAAATTTCGCGCTTCTGTCGAGACGTGCATCACAACATTGAACAATTAGGTGGATCGATCTAGCGATTGTGGTTCATTCTCCGTTCACGCACCACATCTCGTGACAGGGGAACTCCATGACGCCCGTACGCGCCACGTTAATTGCCGCCATCCTCAGTGCCAGCGTCAACCTTCCGGCATCGGCCACCACCATCTTTCCGGTCGAGTCGACGGATCAGTTGATTCATGCAATCGAGATTGCGAACCAGACGCCAGAGGCGGACATCATTTCGATGGAGCGCGCGCTGTATGTGTTGGACAGCGTACAGTCGGAGAGCCAGAAGGCTGCGCTGCCGGCGATCAGCTCGCCGATCGTGATTCGCGGCAACGGTGCCGAGTTGCGGCGGTACTCCACGCAGGATTTCCGCCTGTTCCACGTGACCGAGAAGGGGCATCTGCGACTGGAGCACGTGGTGTTGGCCGAAGGGTCGATCGGTGCGATCCGCAACCACGGCGTGACCGAGCTGCGCCGAGTGGCGCTGGTCGACAGCACGGCGCGAGGTGCCTCGGCCATTGTCGAGAACTATGGCGAAATGCGATTGACCGACTGCGAGGTGAGCTTCAACACGGTCGCCGGCGCGTCGCGCGATGCCGGCACCATCGTCAACTGGGGCAAGCTTTGGCTGACCTCCACCACCTTCCAGGGCAATCAGCTTTCACGGCGTTATGAGGGCGTCGCGCTGGCCTCGTCTGTACTCAACTACGGCACGGCCGACATCGACGATGTGGTCATTGCCGAAAACATTGCTGGCGAAGTTGGCGTGATCGAGGGCGCACCGCAGGCCCCGCTGGTCAATCTCGGCAACGGCAGCCTGGAACTGCGACTGGTGCGTGAACACGACAACCTGCCGGGCGCGGCGTTGGTCGCCCGCTCGCTGCTGCCCTGACCGCGGCGCGCTGCAGTCGCGGTCTCGCTCTCGCATGCGCAACGCTGTCGAGCAGCAGCGGGCGACGGCGCAGGGATGAAGTTCGAGCCGCCGGGCGATTCCGGCGGCCTCGGTTCGACCAGAACTGACAGCAACGATTCCCGGCGATAACATGCGGCCCACCGGCGCCTCACAGCGCCAGCCATCGGTCGCGGACCCAGCAGCAACTCATGCCACCTCAGCTTGCCCCTGCGCCCGCAGACACGGAATCCCACCCGCTACTCAGTCTGACCGGATTGCTGATTCTGGGCTGCGTGTTGATGTGGTTCGGCGGCACGGTGTGGACGGCGCCGCTGGAAATCCTCGTGGTGTTCTTTCACGAGTCAGCGCACGCCTTGATGACACTGGCCACCGGCGGCAAGGTGGTGTCGATGCAAGTCACCATCGAGCGCGGCGGCGAAGTACTTTCGTTGGGCGGCAACCGCTTTCTCACGCTCAGCGCGGGGTACCTTGGCTCCCTGCTGATCGGCGCCAGTCTGTTGGTCGCCGGGATGCGCAGCCGCCACGACCAGCTCATCCTTGCGGTCGTGGCAGGGTTCATGGCACTCGCCACCGTTCTGTTCATGCGCAATCTTTTCGGGTTGGCATACGGGCTGGGCATGGCGTTGGCGCTGTTGGCCATTGCCCGCTTCCTGCCGGCAATCGCGAGCGACTATGCGCTGCGCCTGATCGGTGTCATGAGCCTGCTGTACGTGCCGCGCGACATCTTCAGCGACACCATCGAGCGCTCGCATCTGCGCTCGGACGCTCGCATGCTGGCCGAGGAGTTCGGTGGCGGCACCTGGCTGTGGGGCGGCCTGTGGCTCGTCCTTTCGCTCGCCATCGTCGCCTATGCCGTGCGACTGAGTCTGCGGCGCAAGGCGTAGCCGCGCCTACCGCGCCTGTCTGGACGCCAACGCCACGACGCCGCCTTCATGCGGCAATGGCCGCAACCGACGTCCTGAAAAGTGCCTCGGCGCGCGCAGCCGACTGCGCGCCGGGCCTTTTATTTGGCGACCTCTTCGATCTTTTGGCCGGCCTTCTTGATGTCCTTGCCGGCGCCCTGCACCGTATTGCACGCGGATAGCGAGCAGGCGAGGACGACCGCCAGCAGCAACAACCAGGGGCGTAGTTCGTTCATCGACAGATTCCTTCGGCGTTTGCGCGGAGCTGCGGCTCCGCAAGTAACCCGAGTATAGGAAGTGATGGCGCAAAACGGTGGGTGATCGAGATCACGGATTGTAGGTCCCGCTGCCAACGGCCGCGCGTGCGAGGCGATCGTGCACCGCCGCCCAGGCATCGTCCTGCGGCGGTCGCACCACGGCAATGCGCCGGGCAGCGCCGGCATCGAGTTGGCGCAGCGCGGCATACAACTGCTGGCCGTATCCGGCAGCATCGCTCGCCAGTTCGATGCCCTGCCCGCCCGCAGGCAGTGGACCGGGCGTAATCCAAACGACACCTTCAGCGTGTGCCTGTCGATAGGCTTCGACGGCGTCGCTGGCGACCAGATCGAGTGGTTTGCCCGGCGCGTAATGTGCTGCGAGGCGACCGCTCGCGCGTGGCCCGTGCGCGTCGCCCGGTCGCTCAAGGGGTCCGATCAACGCCTCGATCGATGCGGCGCGGATACTGCCGGGCCGCAACAGGCGTGGGCTTTCGCCGGACAGATCGACGATCGTCGACTCCAGTCCCACGGTGCTCGGTCCGCCGTCGAGGATCACCGCCACGCCGGTCGGAAACTCGTCGCGGACATGTTGCGCGTTGGTCGGACTGATGCGGCCGAAACGATTGGCCGACGGCGCGGCAACGGCGCCG
The DNA here is from genome assembly GCA_937928755.1 of uncultured Rhodanobacteraceae bacterium. Classification (GTDB taxonomy): domain Bacteria; phylum Pseudomonadota; class Gammaproteobacteria; order Xanthomonadales; family SZUA-5; genus JADKFD01. The sequence goes on from CALEZI010000176.1 coordinate 31,915, forward strand.
CCGAATGCGCTGAGCAAGGCGCGGGCGACCGGGTGCGCGGGCAGCCTCACACCCACCGTGTCCTGGCCACCGGTGATCACCGGATCGACATGCTGCGCCTTGTTCAGCACCAGCGTCAGCGGACCGGGCCAGAAGGCATCGATCAGCCGCTGCGCCGAGGTCGGCACTTCGCGCGCCCAGTCACGCAGAGAACCGGCGTCGGCGATATGCACGATCAGCGGGTGATCGGCGGGCCGACCCTTGGCGGCGAAGATGCGCCGAACGGCATCAGCGTTTCGCGCATCGGCCGCGAGTCCATAAACCGTCTCGGTCGGCATGGCCACCAGTTCCCCGCGTTTGAGGGCTGCCACGGCCGCGGCAAGTTCGTCTGGCATCGACACGCGCATCGGTTCCGCTGGGTGGTCCGACAGCATAGGCGAATGCGCGAGACGGGCGCGCCTGAAGCCGCTCATGGCGCGTGTCGGGGCCAGCGCGAGGCGCGGAAAATCCAAGCATGAATCGCAATGATCCGCATTGACCTGAATCACACCTGACGCCCAGAATCGAGGCACCCTCAGCCAGGAGACGCACGATGAAGGCTTCCGATCTGTTCATACGCGCGCTGGAATCGGAGGGCGTCAAGTACGTCTTCGGCATTCCCGGCGAAGAGAACCTCGACTTCCTGGAATCGCTGCGCACCAGCTCGATCAAGTTGATCCTGACCCGCCACGAACAAGGTGCCGGATTCATGGCCGCCACCTACGGTCGCCTGACCGGACACCCGGGCGTTTGTCTCGCCACGCTGGGTCCTGGCGCCACCAATTTCGTCACCCCGGCCGCCTATGCGCAGTTGGGGGCCATGCCGATGCTGATGATCACCGGCCAGAAGCCGGTCAAGTTGAGCAAACAGGGCCACTTCCAGATCGTCGACATCGTCGACATGATGAAGCCGCTGACCAAGTACACACGCCAGATCGTGTCCGCCGACAACATTCCGGCGCGCGTGCGAGAGGCCTTCCGCCGCGCGATGGAAGAGCGTCCGGGCGCGGTACACCTGGAACTGCCGGAGGACATCGCCGACGAAGAGACCGAGGCTTTTGTCCTCAAGGCCAGTCATGCACGGCGACCGGTCGCCGACGACAAGTCGATCGTTTACGCGGTCGAGGCGATCGCCAATTCCAAACGTCCGCTGCTGATGGTGGGTGCCGGCGCCAATCGCAAGACCACCAGCAAGATGCTGACCGAGTTCGTCGACAAGCTCGGCATCCCGTTCTTCACCACGCAGATGGGCAAGGGCGTCATCGACGAACACCATCCGCTGTGGCTCGGCAATGCCGCGCTGTCGGATGGCGATTTCGTGCACCGCGCCATCGAAAAGGCCGACTGCATCATCAACTGCGGTCACGACGTCATCGAGAAGCCGCCGTTCTTCATGCGCACCGGGCTGCGCACGGTGATCCACCTGAATTTCTTCTCCGCCGAAGTCGACACCGTGTACTTCCCGCAAGTGGAAGTGGTCGGCGACATGGCCAACTCGATCTGGCGCCTGAAGCAGCGCCTGGAGCGGCAGGCGCACTGGGATTTCTCCTATTTCGATCAGGTGCGCCATGCGCTCAACGACCATCTGAAACTGCGCTCGGACGATGATCGCTTCCCGATTCACCCGGTGCGCATGGTCGACATCGTGCGCCAGGAAGTCTCCCGCGACGGCCTCGTGTGTCTCGACAACGGCATGTACAAGCTCTGGTACGCACGCTACTACCGCTGTTACGAGCCCAACACCATGTTGCTCGACAACGCGCTGGCAACCATGGGAGCCGGCCTGCCGAGCGCGATGGCGGCGAAGATGGTCTATCCGGAGCGCAACGTGGTCGCCATCTGCGGCGACGGCGGCTTCATGATGAACTCGCAGGAGTTGGAGACCGCGGTTCGTCTCAAGCTGAACATCGTCGTGATCCTGATCAACGACAAGGCGTTCGGCATGATCAAGTGGAAGCAGGCTGGCATGGGCTTCCCGAACTTCGGCATGGACATGACCAATCCGGACTTCGTCAAACTGGCCGAAGCCTACGGCGCGCGCGGCTGGCGACCGAACAGTTGCGAGGAGTTCCAGGCAAATCTCAAACAGGCACTCGCCGAACCGGGGGTCGACCTCATCGAACTGATGATCGATTACTCCGAGAATCACGCGATCCTGAACAAGGAAATCAAGGAGTTGAGCGCGAAGTTGTAGTCTGGTGCTACGATGCGCCGAGATTGATGTCTGGAGCATCAGATAATGCGCACCACTCTCACAATCGAAGATGACCTCGCGGCGCGGCTGGAAGAACTTTCGCAGCGCCGCGGGGTAAGCTTCAAACAAGCCGTCAATGACACCATCCGCAACGGCTTGACGCCGTCCGGTGGGCGACGTTTGTTGGACCTTCCGTCGTTCAGCTGCGGGGGTCCATTGCCCGGGATTGACCTTGACAAGGCGTTGCAACTGGACGCGATGCTTGAGAACGAATATCTACGGCAGAAGTTGCTCGCGGGACGATGATCGTTCTCGACGCCAACGTGCTGATAAACGTGGTCGATGTCGACGCACCGCGGCACAAGGTCGCGATAACGTGGATGCAGCGCCAGGTGGATACCGGCGAAATCCTCGGGATACCTTGGGTTTGCCTGCTCGCTATGGTCCGTATCTGTACGCTGCCGAGCGTGCTCGCGCGGCCGTTGACCATCGAGCAGGCACTTGGCGCCGCAGAGCGTTTGCTCGGCAACGCCGAAAGTTTGCGCCTGCTCTCTGACGGGCCTCAGCACTATCCGGGGTTTTCGCGGTTGCTTCGCGAGGCCCGGATGGGTGGCAATTTGACAACAGATGCACTCATCGCTGCGATCGCACTCGCACATGGCGGCCGGGTTGCCAGTTTCGACCGCGACTTTGCGCGCTTCGCAGGCATCCAGGTCGTCGTTCCGAACTGAAGGGAGACTCCCATGCTTCGTGACACCTACCCCTATTACCTCGCCAACCGCGCGGTCCAGGCCAACACCGATCTGGAAGTCACCGACAAGTACACGGGCAAGGTGGCAACGCGCGTGGCTCAGGCCGATGCCGCAGCAATCCACGAGGCGATCGATGCGGCGGTCAAGTCGCAGAAGGCTCTGCGCAATTTCCGTCCGTACCAGCGCAAGGCGGTGCTCGAGCATTGCGTCAGGCGCTTCAAGGAGCGCTTCGAGGAGATGGCGGTCGCGCTGTGCATCGAGGCCGGCAAGCCGATCAAGGATGCGCGCGGCGAAGTCTCGCGGCTGATCGACACCTTCCAGGTCGGTGCCGAGGAAGCCGTGCGCATCGGCGGCGAAGTGATGGATCTGGAAATCTCGGCGCGTGCGCGCGGCTATCGCGGCATGTGGAAGCGCGTGCCGATCGGGCCGTGCTCACTGATCTCGCCGTTCAATTTTCCGCTGAACCTGGCCGCGCACAAGATCGCTCCGGCGATTGCCGCCGGTTGCCCGTTCGTCATGAAGCCGGCCAGTCGCACGCCAATCGGCGCGATCATCATCGGTGAAGTCCTCGCTGAAACCGACCTGCCGCAAGGATCGTTCTCGATCCTGCCCTGCCATCGCGACGGCGCCGATCTGTTCACCGTCGACGAGCGCTTCAAGCTGCTGTCATTCACTGGTTCTCCGGGCGTGGGCTGGGATCTCAAGGCGCGCGCGGGCAAGAAAAAAGTCGTGCTGGAACTCGGCGGCAATGCTGGCTGTATCGTCGACGCCGACCAGGGCCACCGCCTCGATCACGTGGCCGAACGCATCGTGTTCGGCGCTTTCTACCAGTCCGGACAGAGCTGCATCAGCGTGCAGCGCATCCTGATCCATCGCTCGCTGTACGACGCGATGAAGGAAAAACTGGTCGCGCGCGTTTCGGCGCTGGTGCACGGCGATCCGCGCAATGAAGACACCTTCATCGGCCCGATGATCTCCGAGGGCGAGGCGAAGCGGTTGCACGGCTGGATAGAAGCCGCACGCGCGGCCGGCGCCAACATCCTCTGCGGCGGCCAGCGCGAGGGCGCGATGTTGCGCGCGACGCTGATCGAAGGCGCGGGCCCGACACTCGAAGTGAGCTGCCAGGAAGCCTTCGGCCCGGTCGCGCTGATCGAACCCTTCGACGATTTCGACGCCGCGCTCGAGCGTGTCGACGATTCCACGTTCGGCCTGCAGGCTGGCATCTTCACCGATTCGATGTCGCGCGCAATGCACGCCTGGGACGTGCTCGACGTCGGCGGCGTGGTGATCGGCGACGTGCCCTCGTGGCGCGTCGACAACATGCCCTACGGTGGCGTCAAGGACTCCGGCCTCGGCCGCGAGGGCGTGCGTTACGCCATCGAGGACATGACCGAGATCCGCCTGCTGGTGGTCAAGGATCCTTGAGCGAGACGGCTCGCCGCCGGGTCAAGCGCTCGCGGCGGCGTTGCCCACATTGTCGAACACCGCTGGATAAAGCGTGGTGGGCATGCTTTCCGTCGAAACATGAACCCGACTTCGTGTGTCACGAATGTGGTGGCGAGGCGAGATTCCCGACGGGCACACGCCTCGTGGCAGCAATCGTATCGATGCTGCCGCTCTTCGCCGGCGTCAAACTGACGCTCGCGGTTCCCGATATCGAGGGGCTGCATCCGCTGCTGATGGTCGGTGCCATGTTGCTGGGCTTCGGCGGCGCTTGCATCGCATTCATGCTGGTCGGCGCGTGGATTTGCTCCACCAGCATTCAACTGGACAAATCGAAACGATGATGAGGCTTTGCTCAGGGCCTCCAATGCGGCTGCGGCCGTACGCCGGGACGTTGCCTGGGCCAATGTCAATCGCAGCGCCTCGACTGGACTGATGCTCGCGGCCCGTCGCGCCGGAATGAGGCTCGCCCACAGCATCACCGCCAGCAACAGGACCGTTACGGCGAGATGAGTGACCGGATCGAGGGCCTGGACGCCGAATAGCTGAGATCCGATCTGCTGTGTGGCGGGACTTGCCCGCGCCAACCCGAGCACAATGCCCATCACGGGCGATCGCCATCGGCGCTGCCACCCTGAGGCTCGAGGTTGCGCAGCACAATGGCGATCGTCGAGTACGCCGTTGTGCATGGGGGCTCGCCGCCCGGGATCTGGCGATGTTGGCGCACAAAAGCGGATCTCCCGAGTCAGTCAGCGCCCGTTCCGGCAAATGTGGCAAGACTCTGGCACTCGCATTCGATTGTCGACTCTAGTTCGAAGCGGGTACGGTTGTTGCTAATGAAATTCACGCAGGAGATTTTTGGCGCGATCCAGATGTGATCGCCGTCACTTTTGAAACACCCATCGCGTTGGCCGCGCGATGGTCTGTCAGGCGCATTGCGATCAACGATCGGACGCAAACGCCATGACCAACTGCCGGTGAACCGCTGTCGTGGGCAACTCGCCCATCGGCATCGATACGTTCCCTGGTCCCTGGCGAAGTGATGGTTGCGTCGCAAATTGCGACCGCGACCGCGCAGCCGCGAAAGGATGCTCGAACGGAGGAATCCGCATGAAGTTGGCCTGGATTATTTGGCTAAGCTCGTTCTCCCCTACCCCGTTGGCCGACTCAATGTGTCTGGCCACGACCATTTACCTCGAAGCGCGCGACCAGTCGGTCGATGGGCAATTGGCAGTTGCCGAGGTGGCACTGCGCCGTCGCGACAGCGGTCGCTACGGCAACCAGCTCTGCGAAGTCCTGTTGCAACCGAAGCAGTTTGCGTTGACCCTGGTGTCGCCGGACAAGGAAATCACCGAATGGGATGCTTACCTTCATTCCTGGAAGGTGACTTTCGACGCGCAGCGCAACTGGCAACTGCCGGAACCCGAGCGTCGTCTCGTCGTGCCTGGCGCCGATTCCTTTCTTGCATACCAGCGCGTGAGCGCCAACTGGTCCGTCGGCGAGCCGCTGCATGTGATCGGCGATCACGGGTTTTACCGAGTGAATTGAGCGCGGCCGGAGCGGGTTGTTCGTTGAACGAAGCTTGCTCCGCTGCTGCTGGCACACCCGAGCCGAGCAAGCTCGGCTCTACAAGAGCCGGCTCGCCCTGGAGCCATTTGGACTAAGGCGACCCGCCTCTGCCCGTTTCCGACGACTGCGCGGACTCGTGTTCGCGCACCGAGCGCGCCACCAGGCCGACGCCGCCGGCGATCATGGCGAGGATGATCAACGTGTTGTACAGGCTGGTCGGCGCAAAATGGATGCGCAGATTGGCGATTATTCCCGCGAGCATGATCAGGATTCCGGCCGAGACCAGGAACCAGCCGACGATCGATTTGCCGTTGTAGAAGACGATGCCCAGACCCAGCAGGAACGGGATCAAGGTCAAGCCAAACGCGTCGTAACCGTAGAGGCTCCAACCGCCGCTGGTCACCATCACCTGCTTCATCAGCAGATAGCCACCGACAACGATCAGCCCGAGGCCGATCAGAAATTCACCCAGTCCGCCGGGAGTGCCGCCTGCACCGCGCATGAGATGGTCTCCTGTGTCCAGTCGGCAAGTATGCATGGCTTGGGGAAATGCGGCACGCAGCAGCGAGCTGCGGGATCGTGCATGCCCGGCGCGATCGCAGTGCTTTGGTCACGCCGGAACGGCGAATCACACACTGGCGTAGCGCCCTCACCAAAAATGACGCAAGTATGTGAAAGAAAAGCTTTTCCGCAAAGGACGCAAAGGAAAGCAAAGCCAGAAGAACATCAACACCTTGGTTCTTGGCTCTCTTTGCGTCCTTTGCGTCCTTTGCGTCCTTTGCGTCCTTTGCATCCTTTGCGTCCTTTGCGGACAAAGAAGGCAGTCCGCATGGTCGCCGCCAGTTTGATACGCGAACAAGCAACCACGGCTCCCCCTCGCGCCGCTTGCGAGTTGCACCGCTTGCTTCTAGCGTCGAGCGTCATCCAACGACGGCGAATGAACGATGCTGCCGCGCCCTGCCCTTTTGCTGCTGTGCTGCACATCGCTGTCCGCAAGTTTCGCGAGCGAACCCACGGGACCGTTGACCGGCCTCGAATATCGCCTGATCGGCCCCAGCGTCGGCGGCCGCATCACTCAGGTCTCCGGCGTAATCGGTGATCCGATGACCTGGTATCTGGGTGCGGCCCAGGGCGGCGTCTGGAAGAGCGATGACGGTGGCCACCAGTGGCGCCCCGTCTTCGACCAGATGCCCAGCAACTCGGTGGGTTCGCTGGCGGTCGCCGACACCGATGCCAACGTGATCTATGTCGGCGGGGGCGAAGGCAATATTCGCGGCAACGTGCAGCCCGGCGCCGGCCTGTTCGTCTCCACCGACGCCGGCAAGACCTGGCAGCACACGCTCAAGCTGCGCGTGGCCGTCGGCGATATCGAAGTCGATCCGCAAGTGGCCGAGACCGCGTTCGCGGCGGTGCTGGGCAATCCGTTCAAGCGCAATCCCGAGCGCGGCGTATACCGCACCACCGACACGGGTCAGACCTGGCAGCAGGTGCTCAAGGTGGACGCCGACACCGGCGCCAGCGACGTCGCCATCGACGCCCACAACCCGCGCATCGTCTGGGCCGGCACCTGGCAGGCGCGGCGAACGCCGTGGGGCTTGACCAGCGGCGGACCCGGCAGCGGCCTGTGGCGCTCTGCCGATGGTGGCAGCAACTGGACGCGACTTGCGGCCGGGGAACACGGCCTGCCCAAGGGCGAATGGGGCAAGGTCGGCGTGGCCGTGTCGCCCGCAAGCGGCGAGCGCATCTACGCGCTGATCGAAGCCGAGGACGGCGGCTTGTATCGCTCCGACGATGGCGGCGAGAGCTTCGAGAAGATCAACGGCCACGCCATCCTGCGCCAGCGTGCCTGGTACTACACCACCATCGTGCCCGATCCGGTCGATGTCGATCGCGTCTGGTTTCCACAGGTCGGCATGCTGTACTCGGCGGATGGCGGCAAGACATTGCAGCAGATCGAAGGATTCGCGCACGGCGACCATCACGATTTGTGGATCGATTCCAACGATCCGCAGCGGCTGATCGCCGGCAACGACGGCGGCGTCGATCTGTCCTTCGACGGCGGCTCCACCTGGCACGCTCCCAACCTGCCACTCGGACAGTTCTACAACATCGACGTCGATCAGCGCCGGCCTTATCACGTCGGCGGCACGCTGCAGGACCAGGGCACGGTCAGCGGACCGGTCATCAGCTTGCGCAATGACGGCAGCGAACTCGCCGAATGGATCTACGCCGGCGGCGGCGAAGTCGGTGACTTTCGTTACGACCTGGCGCAGCCCGGCACCATTTACGCCGGCGAGTACGGCGGCTATCTGTCGCGGTACGTCGAAGGCAGCGGCCAGTACCGGATGATCTCGCCGGTTCCGGCCAACCCGTCCGGCGTGCAGCCACACACGATGCGCGAGCGTTTTCAGTGGAATGCGCCGCTTGAACTGTCGCCGCACGATCCGGCGACGCTCTATTTCGGCGCCAATGTGTTGTTTCGCAGCCGCGACCGCGGGGAAAACTGGGAAGTCATCAGTCCCGATCTGAGCCGCAACGACAAGAGCAAGCAACAGTGGTCGGGCGGCCCGATCACCGGCGACAACACCGGCGTGGAGATTTACGGAACGATCGTTTCGATCGACGAATCGCCATTGAGCAAGGGCGAGATCTACATTGGCAGCGACGATGGCCGCGTCCACCTGAGTATCGATGACGGCGCGACCTTCAAGGAAATCACACCGCGCGACATGGCCATCGACACCACGATCGAAAGCCTGCGAGCCTCGCGGCACCAGGCGGGTCGCGTTTACCTCGTCGCGCATCGCTATCGCCTCGGTGACGATCGGCCGATCGTGATGGTCAGCGACGATCGGGGCGGCAAGTGGCGCTCGTTGGCGGCGTCGCTGCCGCAGGATCTGCCGCTTTACAGCATCGCCGAGGACGAACGCGACCCAGACGTGCTCTACCTCGGCGCCGAAACCGCGCTGTATGCCTCCAACGATGGCGGCAAGCGCTGGCAGTCGATCCAGGCGAATCTGCCGCCGGTCGCGGTGGTCGACCTGGAGACCGCCCACGACGACCTCATCGTCGGCACCCGCGGCCGCGGTTTGTACGTATTCCACGATCTCGCCGCGCTGCGCACAGCACTGGCTGGGGAACCTGCATCGCCGTTATTGCTGGCGCCCGCCAATGCGCTCCGCTGGCGTTCCGAGCACCACTGGGGGCTGCAACAGAGCACCGAGAACCCGGCGTACGGCGCGCTGATCAGCTACTACCTGCCGCAAAAGGTCGATGGCGAGCTCAAGCTGCGCGTTTTCGATGGCAACGGCGCGCTGGTTCGCGAACTCTCCAGTGTGGCGCGCGCCGATACGCGACCACTCGACGATCCGGACGATCCACGCGAGGCGCCCGAGCCGGAGCTCGAAGTAGAAGCCGGCTGGCATCGTGTGGCCTGGGACTTGCGCCACACCGGAGCCAGGCTGCTCGACCATGCGAAGATCGATGCCGGCGATCCGGGAACCGGGCCGCTGGCGATTCCCGGCCAGTACCGCGTCGAATTGACCGGTTCAGGGCAGCCACTCCAGGCTGATCTGGTGGTCGAGGCGGATCCACGCTCGCCCGCCGATTCGGCCGCCATGGCGGCACAACTGCGCTTCGCGCTGGCGCTTCGCGACGGCCTCGAAAGCGCGCGCGCCGGCATCGAATGGGTGCGCGCGGCGAGCGCGCAGGCCGCCGATCTGAAACAACGCCTCGGCGACGAAATGACGCACAAGCTCATCGTCGACGCAGCCACAGCCGTGATCGCCGATGCCGAACGTATCGAAGGCCAGTTGCACAACCCGGAGGCGGTGGTGGTTTACGACATCCTGCGCGGCCCCAGAGGATCACAGCTGTATTCGCAGCTGGCGCCGCTCTACACCTGGGCGCAGAGCTCCGACCATGCGCCGAGTGCGGCCATGCAAAAACGCTGGTCCGAACTGCACAGCGAATTGCGCGAGCGCGAGGCTGCCATCGCCGACATGTCAGCCGGTTCGGTCGCGCGCCTGGAAGCCGCGGTCCGCACGGCGCAACTGCCGCGCCTGATCCTGCCCACCCTCAAGGCGCCCGTGCCATGATCGGTTGGCTGCGCCGCAAGCTGTTCGGCTGGGCCGAGAACCTGCGCTTCCCGTGGCTGTTGCTGCTCACCGCAGCGCTGTTCGGGATCAATCTGTCGATCCCCGATCCGATCCCGTTCATCGACGAGATTCTGCTTGGACTGGCGACCATCATCCTCGGACGCTGGCGCAAGCCGCAGCCGACTGGATCGCCGAGTTGAACTCGGCGCTCTTTGCCCTTCCAGAGACCGTAGGGTGGAACCTTCGCCGCCGGCGAAGATTCCACCGGTGATCCGCCCACATCCGCGGTGGAATCCGCTGCGCGGGTTCCACCCTACCTTTGCCGACGATAGAACTCGGCGACGAAATCTTCGAGCTGTCCCGCCGCAATCGCCGCGCGCAATCCCTGCATCAACTCCTGGTAATAGTGCAGGTTGTGCACGGTCATCAGGTGCGCGCCGAGCATTTCGGTGCAGCGATCGAGGTGATGCAGATAGGCTCGACTGTAGTTGCGGCAGGTGTAGCAGGCGCATTCCGGGTCGATCGGGCTGGTGTCGTCGCGATGTTTCGCGTTGCGCAAGCGGACCACGCCAAAGCGCGTGAACAGGTGCGCGTTGCGCGCGTTGCGCGTGGGCATCACGCAATCGAACATGTCGATGCCGCGGCGCACCGCCTCGACGATATCTTCCGGGCGACCGACGCCCATCAAATAACGCGGTCGGTCGCGCGGCAGCATCGGCACGGTTTCGTCGAGCGTGTGCTCGCGCTCGTCCTGCGGCTCACCAACGGCGAGTCCGCCGACTGCATAGCCATCGAATCCGATCTCGACGAGTCCGCGCACCGATCGCTCGCGCAAACTCGGGTAGATGCCACCCTGGACAATGCCGAACAGCGCGTTGCGATTGCCCTCGTGGGCGCGCTTGCTGCGCGCCGCCCAACGCAGGCTGAGTTCCATCGACTCGGCGGCCTGCGGTTCGGTGGCCGGGTACGGCGTGCACTCGTCGAATTGCATGACCACGTCGGAATCCAGCGCTCGCTGGATGCGCATCGATTCTTCAGGGCTCAGGAACACCTTGGAACCGTCGACCGGCGAGCGGAAATGCACGCCCTCCTCGGTCAGCTTGCGCATCTTCGCCAGGCTGAACACCTGGAAGCCACCGGAGTCGGTCAGGATCGGTCCCTGCCAGTTCATGAAGCGATGCAGACCCTCATGCGCCTCGATGACGCGCGTGCCCGGGCGCAACCACAGGTGAAAGGTATTGCCGAGGATCATCTGCGCGCCGAGCGCGGTCAGGTCTTCGGGACGCATCGCCTTGACCGTGCCATAGGTGCCGACCGGCATGAACGCCGGGGTTTCCACCAGCCCTCGGCGGAAATGCAGGCGCCCGCGACGTGCGCGGCCGTCTTCGGCCAGGAGTTCGAAGCGTTCGAGGGTCATGCGCGGCCCAACAGGATCGCGAGGGCGCGAGGGCACGAGGGCACGAGGGCACGGGAAAGCGGAATTGAGGTGCTCCCATCGTGTCGACGACAGGACCTTGCGGCGTCGTCAGATCGCCGCGCCGGGTGCGCCTTTTCGTGCCCTCGTGCCCTCATGCCCTCGTGCCCTCCCAAGAAGTTCGCGAAACTCACCGCGGCAACACCAGACACGCATCCCCGTAAGAAAAGAACCGATAGCGCTCGGCCACCGCGTGACGATACGCGTCCAGCACAAACTGCGTCCCGGCCAGTGCGCAGACCAGCATCAACAGGCTTGATTGCGGCAGGTGGAAGTTGGTGACCAGCCCATCGATGACGCGAAATTCGTATCCCGGTCGAATGAACAACTGCGTATCGCCCTCAAAGGCAAGCAGCCTGCCCGATCGAGCCGCGCTTTCCAGCGTGCGCGTGGCGGTGGTGCCCACGGCAATCACCCGGCCACCAGCCGCCTTGACGGCGCTGATCCGCTCGACCAGCTGCGGCGTCACCCGGCACCACTCCCGATGCAGAATCACCTGGTCGAGATCGTCCTCGCGCAGGTTCTGGAAGGTACCGGCGCCGACGTGCAGCGTGACGTAGTCGGCGTCAACTCCGCAATCGCGCAACTGCTGGAGCAACTGCGCGTCAAAATGCAGGCCGGCGGTCGGCGCGGCAGCTGAACCGGGGTCGCGCGCGAACACGGTCTGGTAACGCTCTCGATCGCTGGCATCGTCGCTGCGTGCGATGTACGGCGGCAACGGGATATGTCCGTGCTGCGCCAACAGCGTGGGAATATCGTGGCCGTCGACGCTGCGCAGCAGGAATAAAGGCCCATCGCGCTCGAGCACTTCGAACTGACAGTCATCGGCGACGATGATCCGGCCGCCGGGCTTGGGTTTCTTGCTGACGCCGAGGTGAAACCAGCCGCGATCGGCTGCCAGCAGACGCTCCAGCAGCAGTTCCACCGCGCCGCCCGATGCCTTGCGCCCGAGCAGTCGCGCCGGCCACACGCGAGTGTCGTTGAACACCAGCAGGTCGCCCCGGCGCAGCCAATGCGGCAGCGCGCGCACGCTGCTGTCGCTGATCGACGGTGAAACCGGGTCGAGCACCAGCAATCGGCTCGCCGAGCGCTCGGGCAATGGCGCCTGGGCGATCAGTTCGTGCGGCAAGTCGTAGTCGAAATCCTGTTTGCGCATATTGGGAGCGGTTGTCGGTTGTTGGTTGTTGGTTGTTGGCGGCCGAAGCACGCCTCGACGCGACCTTGCGCTTGCTTGACGCTGCCAGAAACCAGCAACCAACGACCAACAACTCATTCATAAGGGTCAGAGACGCTGAACGGAGCCGACCTCGGGGGTTACCGCGGAAAGCCCGCCGTGATAGCATTCGCGCACCCGAAATATCAAGCACTTAGCACCCTCGATGCACTCGAATGGTGCGGGAGGAGGTGGCATGAATGCACTGCAGAAACTGAACACGATGCGCCAGGCAGGCGGTTCCCGACGAACGGTCGGGCTGACTGACGCCACCATCGAACGTTTCCTGAAGACCGATCCGCTGCTGGCGCAGGCCATCGACGAAGGCTATGCGGCGTTTGAAGCCGCAAGCGTCGAGTTCCCGCAACTGATCGGGCTCGACGAGGACGCGCAGCTGCGGGCAACCCAGGCCGGCTACGTCAACTTCTACGCCGACGACGCCGTCAATCCGTACATCGCCGTGTCCGGGCGTGGCCCATGGGTGGTGACGCTGAAAGGCGCGGTGGTTCATGACGACGGCGGCTACGGCATGCTCGGCGGCGGTCACGGTCCGCAGGCGATCATCGATGCGATGGCGCGCCCGCAGGTGATGGCCAACATCATGACGCCCTCGCTCAGCCATCTGCGTCTGGATCAGGCGCTGCGCCGCGAAATCGGTCACACCCGCGGCGGTTGCCCGTTCGCGCGCTTCCTGTGCCTGAACTCGGGCTCGGAGTCGGTAACGCTGGCCGGTCGCCTCGCCGACGTGCACACCAAGCTGATGACCGATCCGGGCGGCGCGCATGCCGGTCGCAAGGTACGCCGGATTGCGGTGAAGGGCGCCTTCCATGGCCGCACCGAACTTCCGGCGCTGTATTCGGACTCCTCGCGCAAGGCCTACATCGAGAACCTGGCGAGCTTTGCGCACCACAACCACACGATCACCGTCGAGCCGTACAGCGTCGAGCAACTGCGTCAGGCCTTTGCCGATGCCGAGGCCAACAACTGGCACATCGAAGCGATGTTCCTGGAACCGGTGATGGGCGAAGGCAACCCGGGTCGCGCGGTCACGCCGGAGTTCTATGCCGCCGCACGCGAGTTGACCCAGGCTCACGGGACGCTGCTGCTGGTCGATTCGATCCAGGCCGGCCTGCGCGCGCACGGTGTGCTGTCGATCGTCGACTACCCGGGTTTCGAGGGTCTGGAAGCGCCGGACATGGAGACCTACTCCAAGGCGCTCAATGCCGGCCAGTACCCGTTGTCGGTGCTCGCGGTCAACGCACGCACCGCGGCGCTCTACCGCAAGGGCATCTACGGCAACACCATGACCACCAATCCGCGCGCGATGGATGTCGCCTGCGCCGTGCTCGCGGGATTGACGCCAGCGTTGCGCGCCAACATCCGCGAGCGTGGTGCCGAGTTCGTGCGCCGACTGGAAGCGCTCGCGCGCGAACTGCCGGGCACGATCACGGCGGTCCAGGGAACCGGCCTGCTGTTCTCTTGCGAACTGGCGCCGGACTTCAAGTGCTACGGCAGCGGCAGCACCGAGGAGTACCTGCGCGAGCGCGGCATCGGGGTCATCCACGGTGGCGTCAACAGCTTGCGTTTCACGCCTCATTTCAATCTGCGCAGCGATGAGATCGACCTGGTCGTCGACAGCCTGCGCCAGGCTCTGACCGAAGGTCCGCGGCTACGCAAGCCGACGGCCCAGGCCGCCTGATGAACCTGCGTCGTCGACTCGCCCTTCATGGCTTCGAGTCCAACGACGACTACGAGTTCGCGCTGCGCCTGCTGTTCGAGGCGCAGCTGGTGGGGGTTCGTTGTCTCAACGTGGCCGGCGAGTCCGGTCGTCGCAAGACCGCCCTGGCACAGGCACTGGCTGCCGCACTCGAATACGAGCATGTGCTTTACCACGACTTCTCGCGCAAGGATGCGCTGACGCCGACGCTGATCGTGGACCCTGAATCCGGCGAGGCGCAAGCCACAGAGCTGCCAGCGAGCGCCTTCGATCGGGTCATCACCGAGGCCTGCGCCTACTCGGAAGGCGCGCGCGTGATACTCATCCTCGACCAGATCCAGGCCAGCGACTTTCGCGATCAGATTGCCCTCTACCAGTTCGCGCAGACGCGGGAGTGGTCTGGCGGCATCGGCACAGTGATCGCCAACCCGGCCACACTGCTGCTGGTACTGATCTCTGAAGAACCGCTCTATCACTCGCTGCAGAAGATCAGCTTTCGCGTGTGGGCCGACGCCAGCGGAGGTTCGCTCGACTTCGATCCCAGGGATTACGGGCTCGACTTGGACGCCCAGCCGCTGTTCGTCGCCCTCGGCGAGCTGTTCCGACAGATCGGACAGGCACCGACGCCAAGCGAATTCCACAACATACTCGCCGACCTGCTGCAGCGCGTGCGCAGCGTCGACCAGTTGCGTACCAGCTTGTTTGGATGGATCGAAAACCTCGACCGCGACAGGCTCCACGCAAGCATTCTGAAGCCAACCTGCGAGCAGGTGATTGCCCATCTGGACCGCCTGATTGGCGTCGAACAGGTGGACCTTGAGATCTGAATCCCGCGGCATTGGCTTGGCAGCACTGCAGTTTGATACAAGCGAAGTGCCCTCGCGTAATGACCTCCTGGACTCGCGCCTCATCCGCGGAGAGCAACGCTTGAGTCGTCTCGCAGACAGTCTGTCCATCCTCATCGCACATGCCGCGCGACTGGGATTCCTGGTGTTTTCCCGGGTAACCCTGTGCGTGCTCGGCGGCCTGGCGCTGAACGCGCTGCTGCTTTATTTGCAGGCACCGGAAGTGCTGTCGTCCTGGCAATCCGGACATTGGGGTTCGATGGCGATGTCGGCGCTTTTGATCCCGACCGTGGTCGCGTCGATGCTTGCCTACGTCGTGCTCGGTTATCGCCTGGGATTGATGGCGGCCATAGAGCATGCGTGGCAGACACTGGGCAGCCCGTTGCTGGACGCGGTTGCGGAACGCGCGGCGGGATTGATGCTGACAGCCGGCGGGCCAGTCAGGTCGCGGATGAGCCAACTGGCGACGTCGGTCGACGAACTGACGCAGCGCCTGCCGCGCCAGCGCTGGATCGTACGCAAGGTGGTCGGACTGTTGCTGGCACGGCTGCCGTTTGCGGCTCTGCTTTCCCGGCCGGAACTGGCCCAGAGGGTGCAATCGCTGACCGACGAAAAGGCCATCGTCGGCCTCCTGCGCAAGGAACTCGAGCGCATCGAACTGCCCAACATTGGCTGGATGCCGCTGGCCGCCGTGGTTGTCGTCAATACGCTTGCGGTGCTGTTGCTCGGGTAAATGCGAACCCTGTCGAAGGCCCCAGTCGGTGAATCGCTGCTCGATACACCGGCCCCTAAGGACCCTCTGAACAAGTCCCGCGACTCGTCATTGCGAGCGCAGCGAAGCAATCCAGGCATTTGATTTTCAGAGCATTTCTGGATTGCCGCGTCGCTTCGCTCCTCGCAATGACGACTTGTTCAGAGGTTCCTAACGCAGATCATGTTGCCCGCAGGGCTACCTGACACGGCAGGTCACCGTCATCTGGCAGCCTGTCGGGCTTTCCTCGCGAATGCGCCGGAAGCCCTTTTGGCGTCCGCAGCAGACGCGTTCGGATGAATCCGAACCCACGTCTGCGGCCACCTTGACCCCAAGCTTGGCAACGCACTCTGAGACCTGAAGGGAGCCAACCCGTCAGACTTGCTCGGGCACCATCTCGATCGCCCCGCACGGGCATTCGGATACGCACACGCCGCAGCCTTTGCAGTAGTCGTAATTGAACTGGAAACGCTTGCCCGGTCCGAGTTTGATCACTGCGTTGTCGGGGCATACGCCGTAGCAGTTGTCACACTCGAAGCAGTTGCCGCAACTCATGCAGCGACGCGCTTCGAACAGGGCGTTGTCTTCGGTCAATCCGCCCTGCACCTCGTCGAAACTGCTGGTGCGTCGGGCGATGTCGAGTTGCGGTCGTACCGTCTTCGGCGCATCGCTGTAGTACCAGGTATTGAGGCGATCGAGGGTGGCCGGCGCGTGCTTCGGTGCAGCATCCAGGACGGCGCCGCGCAGCCATGCATCGATGTTGCGTGCCGCCTTCTTGCCGTGACCCACGGCCACCGTGACGTTGCGTTCGGCCGGCACCATGTCGCCACCCGCGAACAACCCCGGATGGCTGGTCATCATGTGCGCATCGACTTCGACGACGCCGTCCCTCATCTTCAGGTCGGCGATGCCGTCGAGCAGCGACAGGTCGACGTCCTGACCCAGCGCCAGGATCAACGAATCGGCTTCCAGCGTTTCGAATTCGCCGGTGGGCTGCGGATTGCCCTTGGCATCGAGCGTCATCTTCTCGATGGTCAGCACGCCGCTGTCTTCGCTCTTGATGGTCGACAGCCACTTGACCATCACGCCTTCCTCCAGCGCCTCCTCGACCTCGAAGTCGTGTGCCGGCATTTTCTCGCGGGTGCGCCGGTAGACGATCATGGCCTCGGTTGCGCCCAGCCGTTTGGCGGTGCGCGCGACGTCGATGGCGGTATTGCCGCCGCCATAAACAACGACACGACGACCCAGCATCGGTTGCTCTTCGCCCTCCATCGAGCGCAGCACGGCGACGGCATCGAGGATGCGCGAGCTGTCCTTGGCCGGAATGTAGGCACGCTTGGCGATATGCGCGCCCACCGCCAGGAAGACGGCGTCGAAGCCGCCCTCGCGCATGGTCTGCGCCACATCGGCGACCTTGGTATTGAGCTGCACCGTCACGCCGAGGTCGAGGATGCGCTGCATCTCCGCTTCCAGCACTTCGCGCGGCAACCGGTACTTGGGAATGCCAAAGCGCATCATGCCGCCCATGAACGGGCCGGCCTCGATGACAGTGACCGTGTGCCCCAGCCGTCGCAGGTGGTACGCGGCCGACATGCCCGAAGGCCCGGCGCCCACGACCAGCACCTTCTTGCCGGTTTCTGTGGCCGGCGCGGCAAACTTCCAGCCCTTCTTCAACGCCTCGTCGCCGAGAAATCGCTCCACCGAGTTGATGCCGACCGCCTCGTCGACCTGGGCGCGGTTGCACTTGCTTTCGCAGGTGTGGTAGCAGACGCGCCCCATGATCGCCGGGAACGGATTGTCGCGCGTCAGATGACGCCAGGCGGCTTCGTAGTCGCCGCTCTCGGCGTGGAACAACCAGCCCTGTATATCCTCGCCGGCCGGGCATTGCGCATTGCATGGCGGCAAACGGTCGACATACACCGGGCGTTCGGTGCGCCAGGTGCCGGTCTTGTTGGCCAGCGAGGAGCCAGGGTCCAGGGTAATCGCGAAAGGCTTTTGCATGGTCACGCGGCCACCTCGTCGAGCAAGCCGTAACGGCGAATATTGCGGTCGGCCTCGGCCTGGATCTGCGCCAGCATCTCGACATGGCCATGGGCACCGAACAGGTGGGCGAAGCGTTTCTGCGGTTTCAGGTATTCCTCCACCGGCACGCGATGGCGGATCCTGGTGACGTGGGTCACTTCGCCGCGCTCGGCTTCGAACACCGGGAAGATGCCGGTCTCGCGCGCCAGGCGCGCCAGCTTGATGGTGTCGCAACTGGCTGCGCCCCAGCCGAGCGGACACGGCACCAGGATGTGCAGGTAGCGCGCGCCGTGCATGCTCATGGCTTTTTCCACCTTGGCTTCCAGATCGCGCAGGTCGGCCACGGTGGCCGTGGCCACATAGGGGATCTCGTGCGCAATGGCGATGCGCGGCAGGTCCTTGCCCTGCCCCGCCTCGGCGCCCGGATGCGGGCCGACCGCCAACGTGGTGTTGGTGCGCGCGGCGAACGGCGTCGCCGAACTGCGCTGCACGCCGGTGTTCATGTACGCCTCGTTGTCGTAACAGATGTAGAGCACGTCATCGTTGCGCTCGAACATGCCGGACAGGCAACCGAAGCCGATGTCGGTGGTGCCGCCATCGCCGCCCTGCGCGATGACGCGCACTGCACTCTGCGCCAGACCCGCTTTGCGCGCCTTGACCCGCAGCGCTGCAGCGATGCCGGTGCCCACCGCAGCGGCATTGCCGAACAGCGAATGCAGCCACGGCAACTGCCAGGAGGTTTCCGGATACGGCGTGGAAAACACTTCCAGGCAGCCGGTGGCATTGGCGGCGATCAGCTGCCCGTTGGTGGCGCGCATCGCGGCGTCAATCGCATAGCGTGCGCCGAGCGCTTCGCCACAGCCCTGGCAGGCGCGGTGACCGGAGGTCAGCGAATTGTTGCGTTCGGTCGACGCCTGCACGCTGCGTTGCTCGCTGTCGAGCAGTCGGTTGCCGACGGTGAAGGTACCGGTCTGGTAGAACTTGATCGGCGCCGCGGATGATGTGTGGCTGCTCATGTCAGATCACCTTCGCTGCTATCGGGCCGACATCGCGCAACAGGCTTTCGGCGATGGGGCCACTTCGGCGCATCTGCGCCTCGCGTGCCAGTTGGCGATTGACGATGCGCCAATCCAGATCCATGAAGGTCAGCGGCTGCAGAGTGCCGGCGATGGCTTCATTCAATGTGCGCTGCAGCGAGGACTTGGTGATGGCGCGGCCGCCAAGGCCGGCGACCACGGTGTAACCGTGCAACTGCAACCCGGACAGCGCCAGTCGTACATCGGTCGAGACCACGCCCCCGAGGCCAACGCAGAAGCTCTTCTCCAGCACCACCACGTTCTTCGCACCTTGCAGGGCGGCGCGCACGGCGGCCAACGGGAACGGCCGGAACGACTGGATTCCGAGCACGCCGATGTTGATCCCGGCGGCGCGCATGTCGTCGATGGTGTCCTTCAGCGTACCGATCACCGAGCCCAGCGCGACAACGATGGTTTCGGCATCTTCGATCCGGTAGCCGCGGACCAGGCCACCGGACTGGCGGCCGAAGCGCTCGGCGAATTCCTGCGCGATGCGCGGGATCACATCCAGCGCGGTCAGCTGCTTGGCATGCGCCAGATAGCGTACCTCGGTGAACGCCTCCGGCCCGACCATTGCGCCAATCGACACCGGCTCGGCGGGATCGAGCACCTGACGCGGTTCATACGGCGGCAGAAAGGCATCAACGTCGGCCTGCGCGGGCATGTCGACGCGCTCGTAGGCGTGGGTGAGGATGAATCCATCCATGCAGACCATCACCGGCATCGACAGTTCTTCGGCCAGCTTGAAGGCCTGGATGTGCAGGTCGAGAGCCTCCTGGTTGCTCTCGGCGAACAACTGGATCCAGCCGCAATCGCGCTGGCTCATCGAATCGCTGTGGTCGTTCCAGATGTTGATCGGCGCGCCGATGGCCCGATTGGCGATCGTCATCACGATCGGCAGGCCGAGACCCGACGCGTTGTAGACGGCCTCGGCCATGAACAGCAGGCCCTGGCTGGCCGTCGCCGTGTAGGTGCGCGCGCCGGTTGCCGACGAGCCGATGGCCACGCTCATTGCGGCGAATTCGCTCTCGACATTGATGAACTCGCAATCGGTCAAGACCTCGCTCTTGACCATCTCGCCGAGGCCTTCGACGATGTGCGTCTGCGGCGAAATCGGATAGGCGCAGATCACTTCCGGCCGGCACAGCGCCACCGCTTCGGCGACCGCGCGCGAGCCCTCCATTTGCCTAAGCATGCGACAGCTCCTCCATTTCGCGCTGGATGAATGCAAAAGCCTCGGCGGCGGCAGCGACGTTGCTTTCGGCCACCTTGCCGGAGAATTTGGTACGAATGGCGTGATCCACGGCCTCCAGCATGATCAATCCCGACAGCGCCGCAAAACCGCCGAGCAGCACCGCATTGGGCAGTGGCCTGCCGATGTGCTTGAGCGCAATCTCGGTCGCCGGCACCGTGACCAGACGCTCGTGGCGAAAGCGTTTCTCGATCTCGGCGAGGCCCAGATCATGAAAGCTGCGCTTGCTGTTGATCAGCACATAACCATCCGGCCGCAGACCCTGAAACACGTCCACCTGATGCAGCAGCGTCGGGTCCTGCACGATCAAGACATCCGGCGCCAGGATCGGTTCGCGCAGTCGGATCTCGTGGTTATCGATACGACAGTAGGCGATCACCGGAGCGCCGGTGCGTTCGGAGCCGAAGCTCGGGAAGGCCTGGGCGTGGCGCCCCTGTTCGAAGGCTGCGATCGACAACATTTCAGCCGCGGTGACCACCCCCTGACCGCCGCGGCCATGAATCCGGATCTGCAGCATCAGCCGTTCTCCCGTTAGTGCCTGTGAACACCATTGTGCGGGTTCCACAACTCAAGGCGTTGATCCAGAGCAAGGCGGCATCCGGCATGAATGCCATCGCTACGGAGTGCGCACATTCGGGGTATCAATCCGGCGGCGCTTTGGCACAATAGGCGCCCTTTTCAAGGCACGAACACTGAATGCGACCACGTTGGTTGTTGCTCATCGCGGCTCTGATCGTGGCGCAGATTGCGCACGCCGAGTCTCCCGCCGACAGCACGCGCACCTGGCGTGCGGTCCTGTTCGATGGTCGCAAGGTCGGTTGGTCACTCACCGAACGCGCCGAAGCACCCGACGGCAGTGTCCGTACCGCCGAGGTCATGGACTTGCAGATCCAGCGCGAGGGCGTCTCGATCTCGATGTACTCCCTCGAAGAAACGACCGAGAGCGCAACCGGGGAACCGCTTGGGTTTCGCGCCGAAATCCGCACCGCCGGACAGGAGCTCAAATACAGCGCCAGACTGAGTGCCGCGCGTACCTTCGAAGTCACACTCGCCGGGGCTGGCGCCACGCGCCAGCAGACGCTGGTCATACCCGACCATGCTCTGTTCTTCGAGGGCCAGCGCCGCGCGTTGAAAGCCGGAATCGGTGGCCCGGCCAGGATCATCGCGATCGATGCCTTCGTTCCCAGCCAATTGTCGGTGATTTCGCTGGAGACCAGCTTCAAACGCCTGCGCCGCGTCGAATTGTTCAAGGACGAGGCCGAACTCACGGAAGTCGAACAGTTGGTGCGCTATCCGGATGGCCCGATGCGCGTGCAAGCCTTCGTCGACGAGGACTTCGATGCGCAACGCATCCGCATGGACCTGGCTGGCATGCAGGTGGAACTGCTGGCCTGCGACGAGCAGTGCGCGCGCGCCCCGAATCAGCCGCTGGATTTTCTCGACCGCCTGGTCATCGACGCCCCGCGCCCGCTGAGCGCGGCCGAGTTGTCGCAACCCCTGCGCATGCAGGTGCGAATAACCGGCACCGACATCGCACCGACGACCACCGGACACCAGAGTGTCACTGCGGGTCGGCCCGGACATTTCGAATTGCGCATCGATCCGTCGCAGGCACGGCCCGACGGCGAGATCCTCGACCTCTATCGCGAGCCTTCGGCGTGGGTGCAGTCGGACAGCGTGCTGCTCAAGGATCTGGCCAAACGCGCGACCAAGGGCGCGGGCGACGATCTCGCGCGGATGCAGAAGGCTGAATCGTTCGTGCGCAAGTACATTTTCGGCAAGAACCTGTCAGTGGGTTATGCCTCCGCGCTGGAAGTTGCGACCACGCGGCAAGGCGACTGCACCGAACATGCGCTGCTGTTGACCGCGATCGCGCGCGCATCCGGTATTCCGGCACGCGTCGCCACCGGTCTCGCCTATGTGCCGCGCTTCGGCGATCGCGAGCATGTTTTCGTGCCGCACGCCTGGACCGAAGCCTATGTGAATGGTCGTTGGCGCGGGTTCGATGCAGCTCTGGACGGCTTCGATTCGGGGCATGTCGCGCTGGCCATCGGCGATGGGGATCCAGTGCGCTACTTTGCCGGCGTTGCCTTGCTCGGCCGTCTGCAGATCGAGAGCATCGCCCGGGACCCGCGCTGATGCGATTTTTGCTGGTCCTCATCGCTGTCGCATGCCTCGCCGGGAGCACCCTTGCGGCAGCGCCGCGCCCGGTCTCGCGACCGGCGATCGCAGGCATCGTCACTGATCCAGCGCTGGGCGAACTCAGCGGTCTGGCGCGCTCGCAAGTCTTGCGCGATCGATACTGGGCGATCAACGACGGCGGTTTTGGCAACTACCTGTTGCTGGTGGATGGTCGCGGTCGGGTACTGCGCAAGCTCGCGGTCGCCGGCGCCGCCAACGTCGACTGGGAAGACCTGGCCAGTTTTCGCTGGCGCAACGAGAACTGGTTGCTGATTGCCGATACCGGCGACAACTCCGGCATCCGCGAGCATGTGTCGCTGTGGATGTTGCGCGAACCGGCGTCCGCATCTGGCGCTGCCGACAAGGCCGGACCCGCGCGCGAACTGCGCCTGCGTTATCCGGATGAACCGCACGATGTCGAAGCCATCACGGTCGACCCGAACGCCGGCGAGATCTATCTGCTGACCAAGCGCACGGTACCTGCGGTCCTGTATCGCGTGCCGCTGTCGGCGTTCGACGACCGTGGCATCGTGGTTGCCGAGCGCGTGGCCGCTCTGGACCTGATTCCGCAGCCCACCGAACGCGAGATCGTCCGTGACGGGTCGCTGAGTCGATATCGATCGCAAGTCACGGCGCTGGAACTGGACTGCAATCGGCGCGGTTTGCTGGTGCTCACTTACGACGCGATCTATCGCTATCTGCGCGAGCCTGGTCAGACGTGGGAACAAGCACTGGCGGGACAGTCGCCGGCGCGCTCGCCGCTCAGCCTGTTGCCCCAGGCTGAAGCCATGACGCTCGATCGCGACTGCAAGAACCTGTTCGTCGGCAGCGAAAAGGCGCCGGTCCCGCTGCTCAGATTCCGCTACCGGCCGGTGACCGGGAACGGCCCATGACGGTCCGCCTCGCTGTGCCAGGCTTTCCCGGGTTCATCGCTCGGCAGCAGCGGGAAGCGCATCTGTTGCAGGCGCTGAAATCCGGCCGCTGGCGCATAAGCTGCGCGACGACGCCTTTGGCCGGACGAAGTTATGCGCAATTACGCAAGGCGCTGGATCGGCTTTCGTTGGCGCAGCAGTTGGCACTGGAACGGGCGATGAGCCAGCGCATAGGTCTGGCGCCAAGCTGCCGCACCGAGATCAGCGTCGCCGAGTTGCAACCGGCGTTGATCGATGCCGCGGCGCGCGGCCTGCCCAGGCACGACCACGCCGTGTTGCTGCAAAGCGCCGGGCGTGATCGATTCGGGCGGCGCCACTGGCTGCAACCGGTGGTCAGTCGTGCGTGGGCGCGCATGCGTGAGGCAGCGCTCGGCGACGCCATCGAACTGGAGCTGATTTCCAGCTTTCGCAGCTTTCGCGATCAATGCCGGATATTGCAGCGCAAACGACGGCAGGGCCTGGATTGGCCAACGATCCTGCGGGCGAGCGCTGCGCCCGGCTACAGCGAGCACCATACCGGCTGCGCTGTCGACATCGCGACGCCCGGACTCGCGCCATTGACCGAGGACTTCGAGCATTCCCCGGCGTATGCGTGGCTGACCCGACACGCCGCCAACCACGGATTCCGACTGTCCTATCCGCGCAACAATGATTTGGGCTACATCTACGAGCCCTGGCACTGGCGTTACCATCCTCGCGGAGAGGGCGATACAGACCTTTGAGGTCGCGGCGAATCGCGAGCCCGGGACGCCAAAGCTCGGGGGCTCTCAGGCTCGGCTCGGTCAGTTCAGCACCACCGGACCCTGGTTTTCGGTCGGCGTCATCTGCTGCGGCAAGTCCAGCGGCAGGCGGATGTTGGTGAGGCCGAGGTCCGACAACAGCCCCTGGGCGCGCGTCGCCAGCGCCGGAAACAACTGTCGCGCGCAAACCGCGTGATTGGCCGCAAACACGCTTGCGCCCAGAGCTTCCCCGGCAACCTGGCGATACATCGCCAAGGCCTTGATCTCGAGGTCGAACAGTCGCGTGCGTTGCACACCTCGCGTGGGCGTACCGACGCAGGTCAATCGGATCTGCAACGCATACTGCGGCGGGTTGGCACCCTCCACTGCGGTCGGCGTCAACTGCAATTCGACGTGCGCATTGCACTCGACGTTGCGCATCTCCTGACCTTGCAGCAACTGCGCCTGCAACGAGGTAAGACTCAGACTCTCCAGGGTCAGCAGCCGGAACAACTCATCAGCGGTCATCGATGGGTCTCGAAATGCGGTCGATCGAAGTTTCCAGGATCATTGCGAGTTGCGTTCTCGCGCCTGGTCCAATGCGCGCCAAAGATACAGGCTGGCCAGGCTGCGGTACGGCCGCCAGGCTTGGCCCAAGGCATCCAGCTCCTTGACCGACGGCATCTGCCCGAGTCCATGCACGAGTTGCGCGCCAGCGCGCACACCGTAGTCGCTGAGCGGCAGGACGTCGGCCCGCCCCATGCGGAACATCAACAGCATCTGTACCGTCCACGGCCCGATGCCGCGCACGATGGTCAGTCTTTCGATCGCCTGTTCGTCCGTCATGGCGGCGAGCGCTGCCGGCGTCGGCAGGCGTCGCGCCAGCGCGTGCTCAGCGAGATCCTTGAGCGCACGCGCCTTGTTGCCGGACACGCCTGCTGCCCGCAAGCTGGACTCGTCGACCTGCTTCAGGGCCTGCGCACTGACCGTACGCCCACCGATGGCGTGTTGCAGTCGGGCAAAAATGGTCTCCGCAGCCTTGCCGTTCAACTGCTGGAAAATAATCGAACGTGCCAGCGCATGCACCAGCGCAAAACGCTGCGGCCTTGGCACTGGCAGGTCGCCGATGCGGTCCATCCACGCGGCGAGTTTCGTGTCGTTCCGGCGCAGATGGGCGCGCGCGCTGACATCGATTTCGGTCGTCATCGGCTGCGAGCCCTCGCGCGGCGTGTCTCAAGAACGACGAATGCGGCAGCGATCCGACGATGATCGGCCGCCAGAAACGACGAAGGCGCCCGCAGGCGCCCTCGTCTACAGCCAAAGGCCACAGATCAGCGCTTGGACGCCGCCAGATCCTCGCGGATGCGGGCTGCCTTGCCCTGCAGTTCGCGCAGGTAATAGAGCTTGGCGGCACGCACCTTGCCGCGGCGCTTGATCTGTACCGACTCGATCGCCGGACTGTAGGTCTGGAAAACACGCTCCACGCCTTCGCCGTGCGAAATCTTGCGCACGGTGAACGACGAGTTCAGACCGCGGCTCTTGATGGCGATGACCACGCCCTCATAAGCCTGCACGCGCTCACGCGCACCTTCCTTGACTTTGACATTGACCACGACGGTGTCGCCAGGCGTGAACGCCGGGATCTCGCGGTTCATCTGCTCAGCTTCCAGCTGCTGAATGATATTGCTCATGGCACGCACCTCGGGTGACTACAGACTCAGCCGACTATTCTACACCGGTTTTCCGCTCGCAGTCATCCCTGTAGCGTTCAATGTACTCCTGCAACAGGCGCCGATCGGCTTTGTTCAGATTCAGCCTGCCGAGCAAGTCCGGGCGACGCAACCAGGTCGCACCCAGGGACTGTTTGCGACGCCAGCGTGCGATCGCCGCGTGGTTGCCGGATAGCAGGACTGCCGGCACCGGGCCCTCGTCGGCGATCTCCGGGCGCGTGTAATGCGGACAGTCGAGCACACCATCCATGAAGCTGTCTTCGATAGCCGATGCGTCCGTGTGCAAGACGCCAGGCAACAGGCGCGTCACCGCATCGATGATCGCCAGAGCTGGCACCTCGCCACCGGAAACCACGAAGTCGCCAATTGACACTTCCTCGTCGACAAAGCGGTCGACGAAACGCTGGTCGATGCCTTCATAACGACCGCACACGAAAACCAGACCTGGCAATCTCGCCCATTCACGCGCACGGTCCTGGTCGAAACGGCGTCCCTGCGGACTCAACAACACAATCGGCGCCGACCCCGCCCGTTCGCGCGCCGCATTGAGCGCACGCCGCAACGGCTCGATCATGAACACCATGCCGGGGCCACCGCCATAAGGCCGATCGTCGACCGTACGATAATTGTCCTCGGTGAAATCGCGCGGGTTCCAGCAATCGAGCGCGATGCGGCCCTTCTCCAGCGCCCGCCCAACCACGCCGACGGCCATGGTTTGACGAACCATTTCCGGGAACAGCGTGATGACATCGAAGCGCATGAGAAGGACCAGGCAGGTCAGGTTGGATGTGGGAGCGGATTCACTCCGCGGAAGACCTTGCGGGATGAACCCGCTCCCACTGTGTTCGATGCGCGAACAGGGACACTGGCAGAGGAACCGCTCCGCTCAGAAATCCGCATCCCAATCGACGCGAATCACACGACTGTCGAGATCGACGCTCTGCACATGGCGATCCAGCACGAATGGAATCATGCGCTCGCGCTCGCCATCGCGGATCACCAGGATCGGGTGGGCGCCATTGTCGAACAGGTGATCGACATGGCCGAGCAAGACGTCGTCCTGGTTGAGCACCGTCAGACCTTCGAGATCGGTCCAGTAGTACTGGCCCTTGCGCAGTGTCGGCAGCAAAGCGCGATCGATGGCGATCTCGGTGCCCTTGAGCGCATTCGCTGCGTCGCGATCGACGACGCCTTCGAGTTCCACGATCAGCCCCTTGGTGCTGTCCTGGCCACGCACAAGGGCGACCGCGCGAGGCTCATCGCCCCGATGCAGCCACCATGTGGAAAAGTCCAGCAATCGACGCGCAGGCTCGCAATAGGATGCGACCATCAGCGCGCCCTTGACGCCGTGCGCACCCAGCACACGGCCCATCGTCACCAACCGCCTCGCGGAGGAAGCAGCAGGATCGATGGGCACCGGCGCAGCCTCAGGCTGCGGCAGGCTGCTGCTTCTGCGCAATCTTGATCAGCTGGCGAACCTTTTCGGTCGGCTGCGCGCCCACGCCAACCCAATGGTTCACGCGATCGAGATCGACATTCAGCGGCACTTCCTTGCCCTGGGCAATCGGGTTGTAGAAGCCAACGCGTTCGATGCTGCGACCGTCGCGCGCAGAGCGCTCATCGGCAACGACGATGTAGTAGAAGGGCCGCTTCTTGGCACCACCGCGGGCAAGGCGAATCTTGACCATTATTGATTCCTTTCAAACTTCTATGGATCGAGCTCAGCCAGCAAGTTTAATCCATTCGGCGGCTGACGCCAAGCGTGAAGATGAATGGTTGAAGATGAATGGTGTTGGTTGCTGGTGTCGGTAGATCAACGGCGGCAGCGGTGTTGGTTGCTGGTGTTGGTATCGGCAGGAGCAACGGCCTAGCGGGGCGATTGGCTCTGGTGGGTCCAGACTTGTCTGGACGCTTTTGCTGTTTGTCACTCGCCCAACCAGACGCGTCCAGACAAGTCTGGACCCACAAGAGCAGCGGGTGCGGCCGTCAACGAACACCGTTCCAGTCCCACCAACACCAACACCGACAACCAACACCAGCTTCACAACCAACAACCGACAACCAACAACCAACAACCGCTTCATTGTAGAGTCCGCGCCCTTCCATCCTGCTGCCGCCGACGTCGATGAGTACTGGCGAACTGCTGCCCTTCGAACAGATTCCGCTGAAGGAATATGCCGAGAAGGCTTACCTGGACTACTCGATGTACGTAGTCCTCGACCGCGCGCTGCCGTTCGTCGGCGATGGTCTGAAACCGGTGCAGCGCCGCATTCTCTATGCGATGTCCGATCTCGGCCTGAACGCGCAGTCCAAGCACCGCAAGAGTGCGATGACCGTCGGCGAGGTGATCGGCAAATATCACCCGCACGGCGATTCGGCCTGTTACGAAGCGCTGGTGCTGATGGCGCAGCCGTTCAGCTTCCGCTATCCGTTGATCGATGGCCAGGGCAACTTCGGCTCGCCGGATGACCCCAAGAGCTTCGCCGCGATGCGCTACACGGAGTCCAAGCTGACGCCATTCGCGCGCATGCTGCTGGAAGAACTCGGCCAGGGCACGGTCGAGTGGGAACAGAACTACGACGGCAGCCGCGAGGAACCCTCGTGGCTGCCGGCGCGCGTGCCGCATGTGCTGCTGAACGGCACCACCGGCATTGCCGTAGGCATGGCGACCGACATTCCGCCGCACAATCTGCGCGAGGTGCTTTCGGCCTGCATCCGCCTGCTCGACGATCCGGATGCGACCACCGCGGATCTGTGCGAACACGTGCGCGGGCCGGATTTTCCAACCAGCGCCGAGATCATCACGCCGCGCGCCGACCTGATCCGCATGTACGAGACCGGCTACGGCTCGGTGCGCTCGCGCGCGGTGTACGTGCGCGAGAACGGCAACATCATCATCACCGCACTGCCGCACCAGGTGTCGCCGACCAAGATCATCGAGCAGATCGCCGAGCAGATGCGGACGAAGAAGCTGCCGATGATCGAGGACCTGCGCGATGAGGGCGACCACGCGCAGCCGATCCGCATCGTGTTGATTCCGCGCTCCAACCGCGTCGATGTCGATGAGTTGATGGGACATCTGTTCGCCACCACCGATCTGGAGAAGAGCTTCCGCATCAACGTCAACCTGATCGGACTGGACGCGCGCCCGCAGGTCAAGCCGTTGAAGCTGCTGCTCAGCGAATGGCTGGTGTTCCGCACCGACACCGTGCGCCGCCGATTGCAGTACCGGCTGCAGAAAGTCGAGCGTCGGCTGCACCTGCTCGACGGCTTGCTGATCGCCTTCCTCAATCTGGACGAAGTAATCCGCATCGTCCGCACTGAGGACGAGCCCAAGCCGGTGCTGATGGCGCGCTTTGCGTTGAGCGAGGAACAGGCCGAATACATCCTCGAAACCAAGCTGCGCCAGTTGGCGCGCCTGGAAGAGATGAAGATTCGCGGCGAGCAGACCGAACTGGCCGCCGAGCGCGCCGAGCTCGAAGCGATCCTCGCCTCGAAGGCACGGCTCAAGTCGTTGATCAAGAAAGAACTGGAGGCAGATGCCAAGCAGTTCGGCGACGATCGACGCTCCCCGCTGATCGAGCGCGGTCAGGCAAGAGCCCTGTCCGAAGCCGATCTGGCGCCCTCGGAGCCGATCACCGTGATCCTGTCCGACAAAGGCTGGGTGCGCGCCGCCAAGGGTCATGACATCGACGCCACCGCACTCAGCTATCGCGAGGGCGACAAGTATCTCGCCAGTGCACGCGGACGCAGCAACCTGCAGGCGGCATTCCTCGATTCGAGCGGTCGCGCCTACTCGACGCCGGCGCACACGCTGCCGTCCGCGCGCGGTCAGGGCGAGCCGTTGACCGGCCGATTCGATCCGCCATCGGGAGCGCGCTTCCTGGCGACCGTGTGTGCCGACGCCGAACTGCGTCTGCTGCTGGCCACCAGCGCCGGCTACGGATTCGTGACGCGCTTCGACAGCCTGTGCTCGCGCAATCGCAGTGGCAAGCAGTTGCTCACCATCCCGGAGGGCGCAGAGGTGCTGTCGCCAACGTCGGTCGTCGGTGCGATCGAAACCACGATGGTCGCCGCGGTCTCCAGCGACGGCCACCTGCTGGTCTTCCCATTGAGCGAACTGCCGGAACTCGACAAGGGCAAGGGCAACAAGATCGTCAATTTGCCGGCCAGCAAACATGCGCCACCCGCCCGACTGCTGGCGCTGGCGACGTTCCAGCCAAACCAGGAGCTGGTCGTCGTCGCCGGTGGCAGGCTCACCCGCCTCAAGGGCCACGACCTCGACGCCTACCGCGGCACCCGCGCTCAACGTGGCGCGTTGCTGCCGCGCGGGCTGCAGCGGGTGGATCGCCTGGAAGTGGTGTGACGGTACGCGCATCGAACGGCGGGCCGTAGCGGACAGCTTTTTTATCCGCAAAGGACGCAAAGGAAAGCGAAGCAACGGGTCAGTGGTGCCGGGCCGATTGCCGCCTGCCAAATGACACCCTGGATCTCTTTGCGTCCTTTGCGGACAAACGTCTCTTTTCGGTCCCTTACGCAGTGTTCGGCGACAACACACAATTCCCGTGCCCCGCTTCAGCTTGTGGCTGCTATGGTGTCGCCGATGAATCCAACGCCCTTGCCTTCTGCCTCCCTGTCCGACCGCTTTCGCGGTTTTTATCCCGTGGTCGTCGATGTCGAGACTGGCGGTTTCGACTGCGAGGGCGATGCGCTGCTGGAAATCGCTGCAGTCCTGCTGGACATGACGGCGGACGGCCGCCTGGTCCGCAAGCAGACCGTCTCCAGCCACGTCGTGCCGTTTCCGGGATCGAACATCGATCCGCGCGCACTCGAGATCACCGGCATCGATCCGACACATCCGCTGCGTGCCGCGCTGGATGAACGCGAAGCGCTGGATCACATCTTCGATCCGGTGCGCAAGGCGATGAAGGCGGTCGATTGCACGCGAGCGGTGCTGGTCGGGCACAACGCCGCATTCGACCTCAGCTTCGTCAACGCCGCCATTCGCCGAACCGGCCACAAGCGTTCGCCATTCCACCCATTCAGCACCTTCGATACGGTGTCACTGGCCGGGCTCGCCTTTGGCCAGACGGTACTGGGCAAGGCTTTGCACGTGGCTGGATTGGGTTGGGACAGCAAGTCCGCGCATTCGGCGGTTTACGATGCCGAGCAGACCGCCGACCTGTTCTGCGCGATCGTCAATCGCTGGCGAGAGTTGCACTTGACGGCAGCCGACTTCGAGGCTCGCCCGACCATCGAGACCGTCGCTGCTGATTGAATTTGCCATGCCGATCTACGAATACATCGCCCGGGATAGCGCCACCGCCTGCCCCCACTGCGCCAAGTGCTTCGAAGTGCTGGCGCGAATCAGTGATGCCGAACTTTCCGCATGTCCGCAATGTGGCGAGCCGGTCAAGCGGGTGATCTCGGTGGCGTCGGTGATCGGCGGCAGTGCCCACGTCTTGAACGAATCGCACTTCTCCAAGCGCGGTTTCACCCAGTACAAGAAGGCCGGGGGCGGCGTCTACGAAAAAACCGCTGGCGACGGACCCCGGTACATCAGCGGCGACGAATAGCGCGGGTCGATCCGAAACCGGCCGAAGTCTGTTTCGTTTCGAAGCCGCAATGGCGAGGTTCGCAGGTGTCGCGCAGCGCCGACACCGTCTGCGCACAACATTCCGTCGCACCCTTGCACCTGCCATACGCGCTGCCTGCGTTATCCTCCGGCGATTCTCGGATGCCGGATCGTCGTCATGCGCAAGTCGTTGCTGATCGTTGCACTGCTCACCCTTGGCGCCTGCGCGTCGCCACCGCCGGCAACCACCCCGCTGGCAAAGGTCGACGCAAGCCTCGCCTACCCGCCGGCGCGCAAGGTCGATCACGTCGACGAGTACCACGGCGTAACGGTGGCCGACCCCTATCGCTGGCTGGAAGAACTGGATGCGTCCGATACCCGCGAGTGGATCGCTGCGCAGAACGCACTGACGCAGGCGTATTTCGCCGGCGTGGCGCAGCGGCCACAGATCCATGCGCGGATGACCGAACTGTGGAATTACGAACGCTTTGGCCTGCCGCGCCGCGAGGGCAATCGCTATTTCATCTCGCGCAACGACGGCCTGCAGAACCAGTCCGTGGTCTACGTCATGGACGGGCTCGACGGCGAACCGCGCGCACTGCTTGACCCGAACACGCTGTCGACCGATGGCACCGTGGCGTTAAGCGGCACCGAGGTTTCACCCGACGGCAGGTATCTCGCCTATGGCACATCGTCGGGCGGCTCGGACTGGCAGGAATGGCGCGTGCGCGACATCGCCAGCGGCAAGGACACCAGCGACGTCGTGTCGTGGGTCAAGTTCTCCGGCGCCGAGTGGGCCAAGGACAGCAGCGGCTTCTACTACGGCCGCTACGACGAACCCACCGGCGAAAACAAGCTCAAGGCGGTCAACGAGAACCAGAAACTGTACTTCCATCGGATCGGCACAACGCAGTCCGCGGACACCCTGGTCTACCAGCGCCCCGACCAGCCCAAATGGGGCTTTCAGGCCGAAGTCAGCGACGACGGCGATTATCTGATCATCACGGTCAGCCAGGGCACGGATGAGCGCAACCGGTTGTTCTACCGCGATCTTTCCAAACCCGACGCTGCGGTGGTCGAACTCATCGGCGAACTGGAAGCGGCCTACAACTTCATCGGCAATGACGGCCCGGTGTTCTGGTTCCAGACCAATCTCGACGCCCCGCGCTACCGCGTCATCGCCATCGACACGCGCCAGCCGGACAAGGCCAACTGGCGCACGCTGGTGCCTGAATCCGATGCCACGCTGGTGCGCACCACTTTGGTCAACCGTCAGTTCATCGGCCAATACCTGCGCGATGCCAGAAGCGAAGTGCAGCGCTTCGGTCTCGATGGCAAACCGCTGGGCAAGCTGGAACTTCCGGGCATCGGTGCCGCCGGTGGCTTCGACGGCAAGGCCGACGGCAGCGAGACCTTCTACAGCTACACCAGTTTCACGGTACCGACCGACATCTATCGTCTGGACCTCGGCAGCGGCCAGTCGACGCTGTTCCGCAGCCCCAAGGTGGCATTCGATCCATCGTTGTACGAGACCCGCCAGGCCTTCTACAACAGCAAGGATGGCACCCGCGTGCCGATGTTCATCACCGCGAAAAAGGGTCTGGCGCGGGATGGACAACAGCCCACGCTGCTTTATGGCTATGGCGGCTTCAACATTCCGGTCACCCCGAACTTCACCGTACCGATGGCCACCTGGCTCGATCTCGGTGGCGTCTATGCGGTCGCCAATTTGCGCGGCGGTGGCGAGTACGGAGAGACCTGGCACCAGGCCGGCACCAAACTCAACAAGCAGAACGTATTCGACGACTTCATTGCCGCCGCCGAGTATCTGATCGCCGAGGGCTACACCAACCCGGACAAGCTCGCGATCTACGGTCGCTCCAATGGTGGCCTGCTGGCCGCCGCGACCATGCTGCAGCGTCCCGAATTGTTCCGCGCCTCCTTACCCGGAGTCGGTGTGCTCGACATGTTGCGCTTCAACCAGTTCACCATCGGCTGGGCCTGGGAATCGGATTACGGTTCGCCGCAGAACGCCGCTGAGTTCGCCGCGATTCGCGCCTATTCGCCGTTGCACAACATCAAGCCTGGCGTGCGCTACCCGGCAACACTGGTGACCACCGGCGACCACGACGATCGCGTCTATCCGGCGCACAGCTTCAAGTTCACCGCCGCGCTGCAAGCCGCCGGCGCCGGTCCCGGCCCGTATCTGACGCGCATCGAAACCCGCGCCGGCCACGGCGCCGGCAAGCCGACCTCGATGCAGATCGACGAATGGACCGACATGCTGAGCTTCCTGGCGCGCGAGCTGGACATGCAATAGAGCTAACCGGCGCGGCGGCACCGGACCTGTGGAAACCGCGCACCGGCTTGGACGACCGCTCCCACAGCTTCGATACGGGAACCAGCCAACCGGCAGGGGCGACCGGGACTCTTGCCGAACGTGCCGCAAGGCTTTGATGTTCGTGTGGGAGCGGATTTACTCCGCGAGAGCTTTCGCGGGATAAACCCGCTCCAGTCGAGCAGATCAACAGATCGCGGAATGAATCCGCTCCCACAACAGCAGATCGCGGAATGAATCCGCTCCCACAACCGCAGATCGCGGAATGAATCCGCTCCCGCAACAGCGTGCCGCAAGGCTTTGATGTTCCTGTGGGAGCGGATTTACTCCGCGAGAGCTTTCGCGGGAAAAACCCGCTCCAGTCGAGCAGATCAACAGATCGCGGAATGAATCCGCTCCCGCAACGGGGCCCGTCGAGAGCCCGCTTGCGCGAGGTCATTCTCCGATCGGCTGCACCTTCGCGCCCGGCCGCACATCGCCGACCACATCGACGCCCGGTGGCGGCTCGAAAAAGAAGGTGCCCGGCGCCAGCGTCGAGTTGCGTTTCCAGCCATCGAAAACGATCTCGGTGCGTTGGCCAACGATGTCCACCATCACCATGCGTTGCAGTTGGTTTTCGCGAAAGCCGAGATCGACATGCGCGAACTCGGCGTCCTCGGACTTCGGTGTCAACCGCAGCCATTGCGCCCCGTCGTTCGCCCCACGGTCCTCGCTGGCGAATTGCTGGTCGAGGGATTTGAGGTCGAGCAGCACCGCCAGCGGGCTTTGCTGCTCGTCGAAGGACTGCGGGCGCACGCTCACCTGTTCCAGTTCCACGTCGTAGACCCAGATGTTGTCGCCATCGGCGACGATGCGCTGTTCCTCCGGCTCAAGGTAGTCCCAGCGGAAACGATTCGGCCGTGCCAACGCCAGGGTGCCGGAAGCCGCATCGCGCTGATTGCCAAGATCGTCGAACACCTGTTGCTCGAAACTTGCCGACAGGTTCGTCACATCCTCGGAAAACCGGTCGAGTTGGGCGCGTGCGCCGCTGGCAGCGGACGCCGGCGTGACCGCAGCGAGCAACAATACGGCAAGGAAGTTGGTGCGCATCGTCGGCATTCGTGGCGTGGGATGTGCGTACCCTAGCGCGTCAACACCGAACGCAGGCTGTCGGGGGCTGGAATCGCTGGGGAACCCGAGCTACGCTGAGCGAATCGGAAGACAGGAGCCGATGATGAAGATATCCGGATTCGGATTGCTGTCATTGCTGCCCATGGCACTCACCGCCGGGACTCCGCTGAGTCTGGAGCAACTGGCGCGCTCTTCGCTGGCGACCGGCGACGAAATCGAGGTCGCCGGGCTGCTGCTCGAAGATCGGCGCAAGACCCTGCAACTGACAGCCTTCGAGGTGTTCACCGACGATGCTCGTCTGGTGCACATGACCGTGGACGGCGAACAGTCGCTACCTTTGCCGCCGCAACGGTATTTTCGCGGGCAGGTGGTCGGCGACGATCAAAGCAGCGTTGTGCTGATCGTGCATGCTGACGGGCGTATCGAAGGTGCCTTGAATGATGCCGCTGGCCGACGGCTGCTGACTCGCGACGGCGAAACGCTGACCGCGGAAGCGATGGCTGACGATGGCTCGCATTCGCCGTTCCAGTGCGCTCTGCACGACCACCAGGGAATGACGGCACCACTTTCCGTCGCCACGACGGCGCCGGCAGCGAGCGTGGCGCAGCCACACGGCAGCCTTTACAACGTGCGCCTGGCGGTGGAAACCGACAACGAGTTCCTGGCGCGATTTGCCGGCAACACGAGCAACGCCACCACCTATGTCGGCGCACTGGTCGCTTACCTGTCGGGCATCTACGTGAACCAGCTCGACACGCAGATGCAGGTGTCCTTCCTGCGCCTGTGGACGACTCCCGATCCATTTGTCGAGACCGATGCTGGCTGCGCGCTGCTCGAGGTCGGCAAATTCTGGAACGACACCATGGGCGCGCAGGTACGCACGACCATGCACTTTTTCAGTGGCAAGAGCGGCTTCTCGGGGATCGCCTGGATCGGCGTGTTGTGCGGCGGTGCGTTCAACACCAGCCCGGCGAACGTCGGTTCCACCTGCCCCAACCTGCCGAACAACCAGAACTATGGCGGCGCATACGGCATCACCAAGGGCTTGCTCGGCAACTTCAACGCCGGCAACCCGGTCATCGTCTGGGACTCCTACGGAGTGGCGCATGAAATCGGCCACAACTTCAACTCGCCCCACACGCACTGTTACGGCAACATTGGCGGCAATCCGAACCCAGTGGATCAATGCGAGAATTTCGAGGCGGGTCAACCGGGCTGTTTTTCCGGAACACCGGTGCTCCCCGGCGGCGCCGGCAGCGGCACCATCATGAGCTATTGCCACTTGCTCACTGGCGGGTTCAACAACCTGAGCATGACCTTCGGCCGCGGCCACGCCTTCGGCGTTGCGCCGGTGCGCGTGCCCGACCGCATGCTGGCGCACGTGCAGCAGCGCGCCGGGCAGTTTCCCGCATGCCTGGCGCTGCCGGCCAACCCGAACATCTTTGCCAACGGGTTTGAATAGCGGCGCCGACTTTGTCGCAGCAACCTGGTGTCGCGCATTTCTGAGAGCCGGAAGGCTCGCGGGGCCAGCCCGCACTCACCAAACATGCCGTAAGGCCTTGATTTCATGTGGGAGTCCCGGTCGCCCCTGTCGGTGCGCTTATTCGCGCAAAGAACACACGGAAGTAGGTCACGTTGCCTGCGCAGCAGGCTACGTGACGCTGTCCATTGTCACGTGGCCCGCTACGCAGGCAACGTGGCCTACAAATAAATGCTCTACAATCAAACGTTTAGAGGATGTTCTGTGGGAGCGGATTCACTCCGCGAGCGCTTTCGCGGGATGAACCCGCTCCCAGCTTCGGTGCGCGAACCAGCGCACCGCCAGGGGCAACTTGTACTCCCTCCAAACACACCGAAAGTGACTGAAAAGAGATCATTTGTCCGCAAAGGACGCCAGGAAGAGCAAAACCAGCACACGATTCCGCAGCGGGCATCCAACCCTCCGCACAAACACCGCCTCCCGCTCTCTTTGCGTTCTATGCGTCTTTTGCGGACAAAAACAGTCGCCAGTCGCTGACGGTTTGAAGCGCGAAGTCGCGCACCGAAGCAGTGCGCCAGGGCCGCCCACGGGCGCCGCAAGCTCGGGACAAGCTCGCCCCGCGGACCGCGAAATTCGGCTCAATCCTTCGGCGGCGGCGGCGCCAGCACGGTGCGATTGCCATTGTGCTCGGGGGCGCTGACAATGCCGGCGGCCTCCATTTCCTCGATCAGGCGCGCGGCGCGGTTGTAGCCGATCTTCAGGCGCCGCTGAACGCCGGAGATCGACGCGCGGCGAGTCTCGGTGACGATGCGCACCGCCATGTCGTAGAGCTCATCGGCTTCGCCGTTGGCCTCTTCGGGCAGCCCGGTTTCGCCGACGATCCGACCATCGGCAAGTTCCTGGGTGTCGTCGAGGATGCCGTCCAGATAGACCGCCTTGCCGTGGGTTTCGCGCAGATAATTGACCACTCGATGCACTTCTTCATCGGACACGAAGGCGCCGTGCACGCGCTCGGTGGTGGCGGTACCGGGCGGCAGGTACAGCATGTCGCCGTTGCCGAGCAGGGTCTCGGCGCCGGACTGGTCGAGAATGGTGCGCGAATCGATCTTGCTGGACACCTGGAACGCCACCCGGGTCGGGATGTTGGCCTTGATCAGGCCAGTGATCACGTCCACCGACGGTCGCTGGGTCGCCAGGATCAGGTGTATGCCCGATGCGCGCGCCTTTTGCGCCAGCCGCGCGATCAGTTCTTCGACGCTCTTGCGGGCAACCATCATCATGTCGGCGAACTCGTCGATGATGACGACGATATGCGGCATGGTTTCGAGCGGCTTCGGGTGCTCGCCGGGCGCCGCGCGGGCGACGTTGAACAGCGGGTCCGGAATCGGCTGGCCCTGCTCGGTCGCGTCGCGCACCTTGCGGTTGTAACCGGCGAGATTGCGCACGCCGACCGCGGCCATCAGCTTGTAGCGGCGCTCCATCTCGGCCACGCACCAGCGCAGCGCGTTGGACGCCTCCTTCATGTCGGTGACCACCGGCGCCAGCAGGTGCGGAATGCCCTCGTAGACCGAGAGTTCCAGCATCTTCGGGTCGATCATGATCATGCGCACGTCTTTCGCGGTCGCCTTGTACAGCAGCGACAGGATCATCGCGTTGATCGCAACCGACTTGCCCGAACCTGTCGTGCCGGCGACCAGAAGGTGCGGCATCTTGCCGACATCAACCACCGTCGGCCGGCCTCCAATGTCCTTGCCCAGCGCCAGCGTCAGCGGCGAGGAGGCCTTGTCGTATTCCTTCGAGCGCAGGATTTCCGACAGGAACACCATTTCGCGATGCTGATTCGGAATCTCCAGGCCGACCACCGATTTGCCTGGAATCACGTCGACCACGCGCACGCTGACCACCGACAGGCCGCGAGCGATGTCCTTGTCCAGTGACGAAATCTGGCTGCCGCGAATGCCTGGCGCTGGATCCAGTTCGAAGCGCGTGATCACCGGCCCCGGATAGACGCCGACCACCCGCGCCTCGATGCGGAAGTCCTTGAGCTTCAACTCGACCTGGCGCGACAGCGCCTCCAGCGCTTCAGGCGAGTAGCCCTTGCCAGTGACACGGGCCTCATCCAGCAACGACAGCGGCGGCAACTCACCCGACGGCATGTTGTGGAACAGCGGGATCTGCAGTTCGCGCTCGGCACGCTCGCTCTTTTCCATCGCCGGCGCGGCGCTCTCGATCCTTACCGGTTCACGCTTCTTGCGCTTGACGGTTTCTTCCTTGCGCACCACTTCTCGTATCGCGCGCGCTTTCTGGCCCACACGCCAGTCGGCGAACTGCTGGCGCCAGACGCCGATGCGTTCGAACAGTGCCAACGTCAGCGCGCCGACCCTGTCCATTGCGCGGAACCACGACACCCCGGTGGCGAAGGTCGATCCGATCAGGAACAACACCAGCGCGAACACGGTCGTGCTGCCACGTCCGAAGCTGGAAAGCAGCAAGTCGCCGGCGGAACTGCCAAGCACACCACCAGCGCCCCCGGGCAGGCCATCCGGTCGCATCTGCGCGTGAGCGAGCACCGCGCCGCCGATCAGCGCCACCGTGAGTCCGACCATGCGCGTCAACGGCACCAGCGGATCGCCGACGGCCGGCCCATCGAGCGGATCGCGCAAGAAGCGCCACGCGTACCACATCAGCACCAGCGGCAGCAGGAATGCCATGCGCCCGATCAAATACAGCAGCAGGTCGGACAACCAGGCACCGGCGCGACCACCCCAGTTATGCACGACGGCACTCGAACCCGCGTGCGACCAACCAGGATCGCCGGCATCGAAGCTCGCCAGCGCCACCAGCAGATAGCCGGCAACCGGCACCAGCAACACAAAGGCGCTTTCGCGGATAGCCTTCTGGAATCGGTCGCGCCAGCCGAGCATCGCCACAGTCGTCGCCATTTCAGTTCTTGATCCCTTACGCGAAGTATCGCACGCAAGGTGTTCAGTCTATTCGAAAAGCGGCAAGTGGTGAGCGGTAAGTGGTAAGTGGCAGAAGCGGGCCCGAAGTGTGCTTGTGCTTTCTGTGGGAGCGGGTTCATCCCGCGAGCTCTTCGGTGATTGATGCGTAAGGCTCGCGGGATAAACCCGCTCCCACCAGAGCAAGCGCACTTGAATCCCTCGGCCCCGCCCCCTAGTTTGCTTGTCCTTAGCCAGATCTATCGCGCCGACCGCGCCCGGAGCACCCGATGAGCACCACCAAGCACTGCCGAGTCCTGATCCTGGGCTCCGGCCCGGCGGGTTATGCCGCAGCCGTCTACGCCGCGCGCGCCAACCTGAAGCCGGTAGTGATCACCGGCGTCGAAGCCGGTGGCCAGTTGATGACCACCACCGAGGTCGACAACTGGCCCGGCGATGTCCATGGGCTGACTGGCCCGGTGCTGATGGAACGCATGAAGGCGCATGCCGAGCGCTTCGAAACCGAGATCGTCTTCGACCACATCCACACCGCCGAACTCGGGCAGAAACCATTCAAGCTGATCGGCGATTCAGGCACTTACACCTGCGATGCGCTGATCATCGCCACCGGGGCCTCGGCCAAGTATCTGGGCATCGACAGCGAGACCGAATTCCGCGGCCGCGGTGTTTCCGCGTGCGCCACTTGCGACGGTTTCTTCTATCGCCAGCAGGATGTGGCCGTGATCGGCGGCGGCAACACCGCGGTCGAGGAAGCTTTGTACTTGTCGAACATCGCCCGCAAGGTCACCGTGGTCCATCGCCGCGAGAAGTTCCGCGCCGAGAAGATCCTGCAGGACAAGCTGTTCGCCAAGGCCAACATCGAAGTGATCTGGAACCATGCGGTCGACCAGGTGCTCGGCGACGACAGCGGGGTCACCGGCGTGCGCATCGCGCCGCGTGAAGGCGGTGCCACCC
The DNA here is from genome assembly GCA_937928755.1 of uncultured Rhodanobacteraceae bacterium. Lineage (GTDB taxonomy): Bacteria > Pseudomonadota > Gammaproteobacteria > Xanthomonadales > SZUA-5 > JADKFD01. The sequence continues at coordinate 72,317 of CALEZI010000176.1, forward strand.
GCGACATCGCCGTGCAGGGGCTGTTCATCGCCATCGGCCACACGCCGAATACCGGCATCTTCCAGGGCCAGTTGGCGATGGAAAACGGCTATATCACGGTCAAGAGCGGCTATGCCGGCATGGCGACCATGACCAGCATCCCCGGCGTGTTCGCTGCCGGCGACGTCGCCGATCCGATCTACCGCCAGGCGATCACGTCCGCCGGCGCTGGCTGCATGGCTGCGCTGGATGCGGATCGCTATCTCGAGCAGCATCAGTGAGTTGGGAACAGTGAGTGTGTAGGTCATGTTGCCCGCAGGGCAACGTGACCTGCGAATCGAAGGATCTGGGGCTACGCTTGCGCGATGACTGCCCTCTCGCCCACCTCCGACCCGGCGCACCCCTCGTTGTGGGTGTTCGGCGCCACGTCGCCGGTGGGCAGCTACCTGCTGCCGTTGCTGCAGGCGCATCCATTGGGCGTGACCGCATTCACACGCGGGTTGCCGGCACCGTGGATGGAACAATTCCCACGGATCGACTGGTTGCAGTCTTCGCTGGCGAATGCGCCAGCCATCGGCACGGGCGTCACCCATGTCCTCAGCCTCGGCCCGTGCGACGCTTTCATCGACTGGCTGGCGCGGCAGGCGCCGAGTCCATCGCTGCGCCAGGTCATCGCCTTCGGATCGACCAGCGCCGATACCAAGATCGATTCCGCCTCCACCGAGGAGCGTGCGCTGGCGCAGAACCTGCGCGAGTCGGAGGCGCGCCTGGCCAACGAGTGCGCGCGCCTCGGCGCGGCGTGGACGCTGCTGCGACCGACGCTGATCTACGGTGGCGTCAACGACCTGGTGGCCCGGCTTGGCCGGATGGCCGCCCGCTGGCACGTCTATCCGCGACCGCTCGGCGCCATCGGAAAAGCCTTGCGACAGCCGGTGCACGCGGCCGACCTGGCCTCGGCGGTGATGGCGAGCATCGACAATCCGGCCGCATTCAACCGTCGATTCGACCTTGCGGGCCACGAAATGCTGTCGCTTGCAGCCCTGATTCGCCGCTCGGCTCAGGCCGGCGGTCGCCTGGCGCTGCCGCTGCCGCTGCCGGGCGGCCTGCTGTTGCGGCTCGCCGAATGGGTCGGCGCCTTTGCCAGCAGTTCCAGGCTCAGCGGCGCTGCCGCGACGCGCCTCGCGCGCGATCAGGTGTTCGACTACGCACCTGCCGTCAGAGCGCTCGGCTACGCCCCGCGCGACTTCGCACCCGACCGCGGATGATCCACAAGCGTCCGCGTCCGGAAGTCGACGACGCCGCATTGGCATCGCGCGGCGTAGCGTCTTCCACATCATGACGACAACGCCTGCGCCCATCGATGCCGATCTGCAACTGCGCATCCGCCATGGCGTGGCCGACATCGAGGCGCATGCGTGGGACGCACTGATCGGCGCCGACGACCAACCGTTCGTGCGCCATGCCTTCCTGTCGGCGCTGGAGCAGAGCGGCAGTCTGCAGCGCGAACTCGGCTGGTCGGCGATGCCCTTGCTGCTGTACCAGGGCGATCACCTGATCGCCGCCGCGCCGGGGTACCTGAAGAGCAACTCGCACGGCGAATTCGTGTTCGACTGGTCGTGGGCCGACGCCTATCGGCGCCACGGCTTCGACTACTACCCGAAACTGCTGATCGGCGTGCCTTATTCCCCGATCACCGGCCCGCGCCTGCTGGTGGGCGACGGCATCGACGCAGACCACCGCCGCGCACAACTGCGCGATGCGATCGCGAGTCTGGTCAATCAGTTGCGCATTTCGAGCGCGCACCTGAATTTCCTGAACGAGGACGATGCCGCCGCCGTCAGCCACGATCCCTGGCTGCCGCGTTTCGACTGGCAGTTCCACTTCCACAACCATGGCTACGGCGATTTCGAAACCCTGCTCGCCGAGTTCAACCACAAGAAGCGCAAGAACATCCGCCAGGAGCGTCGTCACGCGCACGCCTGCGGGGTCACGATCGATTGGGTCGATGGCGTGGACATGCGCGAAGCCGATCTCGACGAGTTGCACGCGCTGTACGTCGAGACCTTCGATCGCAAGGGCAACACCGCCGCACTGACGCGCAGCTTCTTCTCGATGATCCGCGAGCGCATGCCGGGCTCATTCCACGCCGCCGTCGCACGGCGCGGCGCGCGCATCGTTGCCGCGGCGATCTACTTCTCCTCGTCGACCACGCTGTACGGCCGTTACTGGGGCGCACGCGAAGATCTGTCGGGCATGCACTTCGAACTCTGCTACTACCAGGCGATCGAACACGTGCTGCGCCGCGGCCTGGCGCGCTGCGAGCCCGGCGCCCAGGGCGAACACAAGATCGCGCGCGGCTTCCTGCCGACGCGCACGCGCTCGGCGCACCTGATCGCGCACAGCGGATTCCGCTCGGCCATTCGCGGCGCCCTTGATCGCGAGGGACAGGCCTTGCGCGAATACCGCGCCGAGCTGGAAGCGCATTCGCCGTTCAGAGCGAAAGTGATTTTGTAGGAGCGACGTGTACGTCGCGAACGCAGGAGTGTGTTTTCGGTCTGAAAAGTACGCAAAGAAAGCAAAGAACGCAAAGAGAGCAGGAAGCGGACGTTCTGCAGAGGCCAGATTTCCCGTTGCCGAATCACTTGCTGGCTTTGCTCTTCTTTGCGTCCTTTGCGTCCTTTGCGGATAAACGCTATTCTTTCAGTCACTTACGATATATTTGGAGAGCGCGGGTTTATCCAGCGAGAGCTCTCGCGGAGTAAATCCGCTCCCACATGAAGATCAATGCAGGTTCGGTGACACGTCGCTCCTACACCAACGCGAGAGCCTGCTCCAGGTCGGCGATCAGGTCTTCAGGCTCCTCCAGCCCGATCGACAGCCGAATCAGATTCCACGGCATACCCGTACGATTCGACTCTGCGTTGCCGTCCTTGATCACGACCGCCAGCGGCCAGATGAGCGACTCGTGCCCGCCCCAGGACACGGCCATCAGGAACAACTTCAGGTGATCGCAGAAGCGCTCGATGCCGGCGACATCGTCAGCCCGCACCTCGATCGAAAGGATGCCCGAACCGCCTTTCATCTGCCGCTGCGCGAGTTCGCGCTGCGGATCGCTGCGGCTGCCGGGGTAGTAGACACGCGCGACCTTGGGATGCCGTTCCAGCCAGTCGACGATGCGCGCCGTGCTCGCGGCGATGCGTTGCATGCGCACTGCCAGCGTGCGCAGCCCGCGCAGCATCAGCCAGGCCTCGAATGGCCCGATGATCGCGCCGAAAGTCATGTAGGGGCCGCGGAAGATGTTGCGGATGTGCTCGGTTCGACCACAGACCACGCCGGCGACAACGTCGCTGTGGCCATTCAAATACTTGGTGGCCGAGTGCATGACGAGGTCGATGCCGAGATCGGCCGGCTTCTGCAGCAGCGGGCTGGCATAACTGTTGTCGCACAACGTCAGGATCCCGCGCGCCTGCGCCAGCCGGGCGACGGCAGCGAGATCCTGCAGTTCCAGCGTCAGCGAATTCGGGCTTTCGAGCACGATCATGCGGGTGCGCCCGGTCAGCGCAGACTCGATCGCTTGCAGATCGCTGCCATCAACGAAACTGACGTCGACGCCGAAACGCGGCAGCCAATCGCGCACCAGAACGCGGGTCCACGCGTAGGGCTTCTGCACGCAAACGACATGGTCGCCGGCGCGGACGAACGCGAGCACTGCGGCTGCCATGGCGGCGGCGCCGGAGCCGAATACCAGCGCATCCTCAGTACCCTCGAGCGCCGCAAGCTTGCGCCGGAGGATCTCCACCGTCGGGTTGTTGCCGCGCGTATAGAACGCGTTCGCCAACTCGTCCTGCCCGACGGCGCGCATGGCTGCGACCGTCGGGAAGGCAAAATTGCTGGTTTCGAAGATCGGTGGCGTCACCGCACCCCGATATTGCTCACGGTCCTCGGCCAGGTGGTTGAGGATGAAGCTCAGGGAGTGTTCGTCGGCCATGCGTGCGGAAAGTTCTGTCGGTCAACACCCAAGACTGACCGGCATGCGGGTGCGGTGCAAGTTGCCGCCAAAGGCAATCTATCGCGACGTGCACGCCGCTCTCACCGAACATAACGCAAGTCGTTGAAGGAAGAGATTTGTCCGCAAAGGACGCAAAGAACGCAAAGAGAGCAAAGAAGCTAATGGTTGGTGTTCTGCTGGCTTCGCTTTCCTTTGCGTCCTTTGCGTCCTTTGCGTCCTTTGCGTCCTTTGCGTCCTTT
>CALEZI010000177.1 GCA_937928755.1 uncultured Rhodanobacteraceae bacterium
CGTTGGCGGCGATCTTGCGCAGGATGCGGCGCATGATCTTGCCGGAGCGGGTCTTCGGCAGGCCGGGTGCCCACTGGATGTAGTCGGGGGTGGCGATCGGGCTGATTTCCTTGCGCACGTGCTCGCGCAGTTCCTTGCGCAGCGCCTCGGTGGCCTCGATGCCGGTCTTCAGCGTCACGTAGACGTAGATGCCCTGGCCCTTGATGTCGTGGGCGCAGCCGACCACGGCGGCTTCGGCGACGGCCGGGTGCGAGACCAGTGCGCTTTCGATTTCGGCGGTGCCGAGGCGATGGCCGGCGACGTTGAGCACGTCGTCGACACGGCCGGTGATCCAGTAATAGCCGTCTTCGTCGCGACGAGCGCCGTCGCCGGTGAAGTAGGTGCCCTTGAAGGTGCTGAAGTAAGTGTCGAAGAAGCGCTGGTCGTCGCCGTAGACGGTGCGCATCTGGCCCGGCCAGCTGCCGAGCAGCACCAGGTTGCCCTCGGTCGCGCCTTCCAGGAAGTTGCCTTCGGCGTCGACGATCGCCGGGCGCACGCCGAAGAACGGCAGTGTCGCGGAACCGGGCTTGAGATCGGTGGCGCCAGGCAGCGGCGTGATCAGCATGCCGCCGGTTTCGGTCTGCCACCACGTGTCGACGATCGGGCAGCGGCCATCGCCGACCACGCGGTGGTACCACTCCCAGGCTTCCGGATTGATCGGTTCGCCGACCGTGCCGAGCAGCCGCAGCGAGGCGCGCGAGCAGGCTTTCACCGGCGCCTCGCCCTCGCGCATCAATGCGCGGATCGCGGTCGGCGCGGTGTAGATGATGGTGACCTTGTGCTTGTCGACCACCTGCCAGAAGCGCGACACGTTCGGGTAGTTCGGGATGCCCTCGAACATCAGCGAGGTCGCGCCGTTGGCCAGCGGCCCGTAGACCACGTAACTGTGGCCGGTGACCCAGCCGACGTCGGCGGTGCACCAGTAGATGTCGTCCTCGCGCAGGTCGAACACGGCTTCATGGGTGAAGCTGGCATAGACCAGGTATCCGCCGGTGGTGTGCAGCACGCCCTTGGGCTTGCCGGTCGAGCCGGAGGTATAGAGGATGAACAGCGGATCCTCGGCGTTCATGCGCTCGGGTTCGCATTCGGCGCGTTCGCGCGCGGTGATCTCGTCGTACCAGAGGTCGCGGCCTTCGAACCACTCGACCGGGCGACCGGTGCGCTTGACCACGATGACCTTCTGCACCGACTTGGTCGCCGGGTTCTTCAGCGCCTCGTCGACATTCGCCTTCAGCGGAACGATGCGACCGCCGCGCAGGCTCTCGTCCGAGGTGATCACCAGCGTCGACTGGCAGTCGTCGATGCGGCTGACCAGCGAGTCCGGCGAAAAGCCGCCGAACACGATCGAATGCACCGCGCCGATGCGCGCGCAGGCGAGCATCGCCACCGCGGCTTCCGGGATCATCGGCAGGTAGATGGTGACGCGATCGCCCTTCTTCACGCCCTGCTTGCGCAGCGCATTGGCCAGGCGGCAGGTGCGCTCGTAAAGATCGCGATAGGTGACATGTTCGTGCTCGGCCGGGTTGTCGCCCTCCCACAGCAGCGCGGTCTTGTCGCCGCGCGTGGCCAGGTGGCGATCGAGGCAGTTCACCGAAACGTTCAGCTCACCGTCGGCATACCAGCGGATGCGGAAATCTTCCGCATTGAAGCTGACGTCCTGGATCTTCGTCGGCGCCGTGTACCAGTCGAGGCGACCGGCGATGCGCTTCCAGAAACCATTCGGATCATTCACCGATTCGGCGTAGTCGGCCTGATAGCGCTCGGCGTTGTAGCGTGCTTTGGCGGCGAATTCCGGTTGCACCGGGAACAGATGAGCCATGGTGTCCTCCCGTAACGATGGCGTGGTCGAGTGAGGCCAAGGTTAGCCCAGCGCGCGGAGGGCGCGCTTGGACTTTGGTCGCAAGCGATAGGGGGTGTAGACCAATGGGGGAGGAGGTGAGTCGGCGACGGCAGAAGCGTCCAGACAAGTCTGGACCCACCAGAGCGCGCCACTTGCGGGCACGCGGCCATGGCAGAATCGGCGGATGCCTGCCCCGAAGAAACCCGCACCTCCGGCTGCCCGCCCGCACTACCGACTGGTCGAAACCTCGGCTGGGCGGCGCATGGTTGCATCCGACGATCAAGCGCGAACATCGCGCCTGGGTGCGTTCGCCCGGTTGATGCGACTGGATCGACCGATCGGCATCTTGCTGCTGCTGTGGCCGACCTTGTGGGCACTGTGGCTGGCGGCCGACGGCGTGCCGCCGCTCGGGACGCTGGCGATCTTCGTTGCCGGGGTGGTGCTGACCCGCTCGGCCGGCTGCGTGATCAACGATTACGCCGATCGCTGGTTGGACCCGAAGGTCGAGCGCACGCGCGCGCGCCCGCTGGCGACCGGCGAAGTCGGCACCGCCGATGCGCTCATTCTGTTCACCGTCCTGATGCTCGGCGCGTTGGCGCTGGTGCTGCTGACCAACGCGCTGACCGTCTGGCTCGCCCTGGTTGCCGCGGCTCTGGCGATCAGCTATCCGTACATGAAGCGCCACATCGCATTTCCGCAGATGGTGCTCGGCGCCGCCTTCAGCATGTCGATCCCGATGGCGTACACCGCCGTTCGCGGGGAGGTCGACGCGATCACCGTGCTGCTGTTCTGCGCCAACCTGCTGTGGACCACCGCCTACGACACCCTCTACGCGATGGTCGATCGCGACGACGACATCAAGGCGGGTTCGCGCTCGACCGCGATCCTGTTCGGCGAGCTCGACCTGGTCGCCGTGGGCATCCTCAATGGATCGGCGCTGCTGACCTTGCTGCTGGTCGGCCAGCGCGCTGAACTCGAGACCCCGTATTTCGCCGGCCTGGGCGTTGCCGCCCTGCTGTTGGTCTGGCAGTTGTGGCATGCGCGCGACCGCGAGCGCGACGAGTGTTTTCGTGCGTTTCGCAACAACAACTGGGTGGGGATGGCGATTTTCGTCGGCTTGGCTGCGAGTTACGTGCTGGCCGCGTGACCTGTGGAAGTCCCGGTCGCCCCTGTCGGTGCGCTTATTCGCGCAAAGAACACACGGAAGTAGGTCACGTTGCCTGCGCAGCAGGCTACGTGACGCTGTCCATTGTCACGTAGCCCGCTGCGCAGGCAACGTGATGTACAAATAAATGCTCTACAATCAAACGTTTAGAGGATATGCTGTGAAAGCGGCTTGTCCCGCGAGCTTTACCCCGATCCGCTGCAAGCTCCCGGGCGGTGCCTGCTGCCACAAGAAGGCAGAAGCTCGCGACGCGAGGTCGCTCCCACAGAAAAGCGATCGCGACTACGCCGCCAACCCGTAACTCTTCATCAGCGCATCGACTTCGGGTTCGCGGCCGCGGAATGACGTGAACGACTGCAGTGCCGGGCGGGAGCCGCCAACACTGAGCACTTCGCGGCGGAAACGCGCGCCGGTGTCGGCGTCGAGCACGCCGGCGGCTTCGAACGCGCCGTAAGCGTCGGCGCTGAGCACTTCGGCCCACAGGTAGCTGTAGTAACCGGCCGCGTAACCGCCGGCAAACACATGACCGAAGCTCATCGGGAAACGTTGCCAGCTCGGTGGGTGCAGCACGGCGACCTCATTGCGCACCTGCTCCAGCAACTCGAGTACACGCGCGCCGCGGGTGGGTTCGAATTCCAGGTGCAGGCGAAAATCGAACAGGCCGAACTCGAGCTGGCGCACCAGGAACAGGCCGGCATGGAAGTGCCGCGTGGCCAGCAGGCGCTGGTAGAGATCCTCGGGCATCGGCGCGCCGCTGTCGACGTGACCCGCAATGCGATCCAGGCCCTCGCGCGTCCAGCAGAAGTTCTCCATGAACTGGCTCGGCAGTTCCACCGCGTCCCACTCGACACCGCTGATGCCCGACACTCCGCGCGCTTCGACTTCGGTCAGCATGTGGTGCAGGCCGTGGCCGAACTCGTGGAACATGGTGGTGACGTCGTCATGGGTCAGCAGGGAGGGTTTGCCGCCGACCGGCGGGGCGAAATTGCAGGTCAGGTAGGCCACCGGACGTTCGAGGCCATCGCCACGCCGGAAGCGCGTGCGGCAGACGTCCATCCAGGCGCCACCTCGTTTCTTCGCGCGGGTGTAGGCGTCGAGATAGAACGCGGCGACGACCTTGTCATCGCGATCGACCAATTCGTAGTGGCGCACATCTGCGTGCCATGCCGGAACCCCGTTGCGCTCGACCACACGCACGCCAAACAGCGCCTCGGTCAGTCCGAACAGGCCGTCGAGCACCCGCGGCAGCGGGAAATACGGCTTCAACTCTTCGTCGGAGAGCTGGTAGCGGGCCAGTCGCAGCTTCTCGGACACGTATGGCACGTCCCACGGCTTGATCTCGTCGATGCCGCATTCGCTGCGCGCGAACTCGGCCAGGTCCGCCAGTTCGCGTGCTGCAGCAGGCTTCGCGCGGTCCACGATGTCGCGCAGAAAGCCGAGCACACGTTCAGGCGTCGGCGCCATCTTGGTGGCCAGCGACAGGGTGGCGGGATTTTCGAAGCCGAGCAGACGCGCTGCCTCGTAGCGCAGCGCCATGATCTGTTCGATCCGCGGACCGTTGTCGAACTGGCCCGCCTGCGGCCCCCGGTCGGAGGCGCGCGTGCCGAACGCCGTGTAGGCCTCCTGGCGCAGTGCGCGGTCGTCGGCATAAGTGATCACCGCGTTGTAGGCCGGAAACTGCAGAGACAGCGCATGACCTTCGAGATCGTGGTCGGACGCCGCCTGGGCCAGGATTCCACGCTCGGAATCCGGAATGCCGGTCAGCTCGGCCTCCGTCAGCGGCCTGATGTAGGCATCGGTGGCGTCGAGGATCGCCTGTTCGAAGGCGGTTTCCAGTTGCGCCAGTTCGCGCGAGATCTCGCGAAAACGCGTGCGCGCGGGTTCTTCGAGCGCAACGCCTGAAAGCTGGAAATCACGCAGTTCATGTTCGATGACCGCGCGCTGGTCGGCACGCAGGTCGGCGAACGCCGGCGCCTTGCGCAACTGCTGCACCGCCTCGAACAAGCCGCGGTGCTGCCCGAGTTCGCTGCTGAACTCGGTGATGCGATCCAGCGCCTGCTGGTAGACCTCGCGCAGAGCGTCGGAATCGGCGACACCATGGAGATGCGTCACCGGCCCCCAGGCTCGTTCCAATGCGGCTTCTTCGGCTTCCAGCGGCGCCATCAGTGAATCCCAGGTCGGGTTCGCGCCCGCCTGCTGCAGGACCTCTTCGACGCGCTGCCGATAGCGTGTCAGGCAGGTATCGACCGCCGGCAGCACATGCTCGGGGGCGAAGCGGTCGAAAGCGGGCAGGGCGGTGGCTTCGAGCAGGGGATTGGTCATGGGGCGTTTGCGATTTCAGGACAGGCAGAAAGCATAAGTGAGGTCAGCGAGGGCGGTGTGCAAGGGTGGTGCATCCGTTTGTCGATGGCAGCCATCGGCATCGGGAGAGCTGTCTTTTTTGTCCGCAAAGGACGCAAAGGACGCCAAGGAAAGCGGCAAAGAGCAATTCGATCGACGCAAGTCGGCATGAGTAACGCGATGAATTTCAGGGCTCTCTTTGCGTTCTTTGCGTCCTTTGCGGACAAGAAAAACAGTCAGCAGAACTGCCGCCCGGTTGGATGTGCCAACAAGCGCGCCTGCCAGTGCCAACAGAACTGCTGCAACAGCTCGTTTGCGATTTCAGGACAGGCAGAAAGCATAAGTGAGGTCGGCGAGGGCGGTGTGCAAGGGTGGTGCATCCGTTTGTCGATGGCAGCCATCGGCATCGGGAGAGCTGTCTTTTTTGTCCGCAAAGGACGCAAAGGACGCCAAGGAAAGCGGCAAAGAGCGGTTCGATCGACGCAAGTCGGCATGAGTAACGCGATGAATTTCAAGGCCCTCTTTGCGTTCTTTGCGTCCTTTGCGGACAAGAAAAACAGTCAGCGGAACTGCCGCCCGGTTGGATGTGCCAACAAGTGCTACTGCGAGTGCCACCAGAACTGCTGCAACAGCTTGCCCCAACGCCCGCCATTGACCAGACTGCACCCATGGAACCCACCACCCGCCGCTCGGAATTGCTGGCGCGCGTCGCCCATCTGCCGTTGTTTGTCGGCCTCGACCGGCGTTCGCTGACGCGGGTGGCCGACGAGCTGGAGTGGATCGCGCTGCCCGGTGGCGCCGAACTGTTCCACGAGCAGGATGCGCCCGACGCGGTTTATGTGCTGGTTGCCGGCTGCCTCGGCGCGTTTCGCGACAGCGACGGACGCCTGGCGTTGATCGGCCGCGTGCATCCGGGCGAAACGGTCGGCGAAATGGCCCTGCTGTCCGGGCATCCGCGCACCGCAACGGTGCGCGCGCTGCGCGATTCGGAGGTGGTGCGCTTCAGTCTGGAGGCTTTCGAACGCCTGGCGCGAGCGCATCCGGAGGCCATGCTGGCGGTGGCGCGGACCGCAGTCGATCGCCTTGAGCGTACCCTGCAGGGTCGCCAGCAAGAGCCGCCGCCGCGAACGCTGGCGCTGCTGCCGGCCCACGAAGGTATCGATCTGGATGCACTGGTCGAGGGGCTCGGCCGCGCGCTGGGTCGCTTCGGCGATGTCGCCGTGGTCGATGCCGACGGTTTTCTGCAGGCGCCGATTGCCACCCTGCACCGACTGGAAGCCGAACATCAGTACATTTTGTACGTGGGTCAGCGCGGCCAACCGGCATGGAACGAGCGCTGCCGACGACAAGCCGATTGCCTGCTGATCGTCGCCGAAGCGCTGCAATCGCCAAGCGCACTCAGCTCACCGTTGCCCGAACGCGACAGCCACCAGTCGACTCTGCTGGCGTTGTTGCAGCCGGGCCGCATCGTCGCCGGGGCAGCGCGTGCCTGGCGCGAACGCCTCGGTACCGACCAGCACGTGCATGTGCGCGACCATGTCGACGTCGAACGACTGGCGCGACGCATCGCACGCCGCTCGGTTGGCGTCGTGTTCTCCGGCGGCGGCGCCCGTGGCTTTGCCCACATCGGCGCAATCCGTGCGTTGCGCGAAGCCGGGCTGACCATCGATGCCGTCGGTGGCACCTCGATCGGTGCGCTGATGGCCGCCGGTGTTGCGCTGGAATGGGAGGACGAGACCTTCCACCAGACCTTCCACCGAGCTTTCGTAACCAGTAACCCGCTGAGCGACTACACGCTGCCGCTGGTGTCGCTGGTGGCCGGACGCAAGGCCTCGAAGCTGCTGCAGCGCGAGTTCGGTTTGGGCGACATCGAGGATCTGCCGCTGCCGTTCTATTGCGTTTCGGCCGATCTGGCGCATGGTTGCGCGGTCGTGCACGACCATGGGCAACTGTGGCGTGCGCTGCGGTCCACCATCGCCATTCCCGGCGTGTTGCCGCCGGTGTGCAGCGGCGGGCGCGTTCTGGTGGACGGCGGCGTCATCGACAACCTGCCGGTGTCGTCGATGCGCCGGCTCAATGCCGGACCAGTGATCGGCATCGACATTGCCGGCAAGCACGCATTGGCGGCCGAACTCGACGAGACCGATCTGCCCTCGATCTGGCAATTGTTGGCGCAACGCTGGCGCGGCACGCCCAAACGCCCCGGCATCCTGCGCATCCTGCTGCGCGCCGGCATGGTCAATTCCGCCAGCACCGCCGAAACCAACGCTGATCTCTCCGATCTGATGCTGAAACCGCCAGTCGACAGCATCGATCTGCTCGCCTGGGAGCGTTTCGACGATGCGATTGCGATGGGGTATGGGTACACCCGGGACCTTCTGCGCGAGGGGTGGTCGTTCGGCAAGCAGGGTGAAAAGTGAAATGTGAAACGTCAATTGGAGCGGCGGATCACTGCGGCGAGGTGCTGTTTTGAGGCAGGCAGGGTGAAAAGTGAATCGGGAAACGTCAATCAAAGCGCGCACCCATTGACGTTTAACGTTTAACGTTTCACCGCTGTCCGGCCAGCCGTCCAGACGTCCAAATCCCAGCATTCCCGCCACAAAACCGTCAAACAACATCCATTGACTTCCGCTGAACGCGCGAGCAAAGTGCGCGACCTTCGGGGAGGGCTGGGGAGCCTGATCATGATTGATGTCCGTGCGGCTGCGCGGCGCGCTCTTGTGTGCGCGCTTTTCATGGGTTCGAGTTCGGCCGCAATGGCCGATGTCTGGATCAACGAACTCCACTACGACAACAGCGGCACCGATGCCAATGAACGCGTCGAGATCATCGGCACGGCGGGCACCAGCCTCAGCGGCTGGAAAATCGTGCTCTACAACGGCGGCGACCGCCGCGCCTACCAGACGGTCAATCTGTCGGGCACGCTGGCCAACCAGTGCGGTGGTCACGGCACGGCCTGGTTTGCGGTGACCGGCATCCAGAACGGCAATCCCGACGGCGTCGCCTTGATCAACGCGTCCAACGCCGTGGTCGAGTTCATCACCTACGGCGGCAGCTTCACCGCGCTGGATGGTCTGGCCGCCGGTCGCGTCGGCGTCAACATGGGCGTCAGCGAGAGTTCGTCGACGCTGTCGACGCAATCGTTGCAGCGCAAAGGTACCGGAAATACCGCAGCGCAATTCACCTGGAGCGCGCCATCGACTTCGTCCTGGGGCGCGTGCAACAGCGGTCAGACGCTGAGCGGCGGCACCACGGATGTGGCGCCGACGGTATCCAGCACCTCGCCGGCGAATGGCGCCACGGCGGTTGCCGCGAGCAGCAATGTCACGATCAACTTCAGCGAAGCAGTGACGCTGGCCAGCGGCTGGTACACGATCAGTTGCCCGAGCGGTGCACGCAGTGCGGTGCAGAGCGGCAGCGGTTCCAGCTACACGCTGAATCCGAACACCGATTTCGCCGCCGGCGAAGTCTGCAGTGTCAGCGTGATCGCCTCCAAGGTCACCGATACCGACGGCACGCCGACCTTGATGGCGGCCAACCACAACTTCAGTTTCACCGTGGCCGGCAGCTCCACCACGGTGCTGCAGAACGGCGTCGCGGTCACCGGCATCGGTGGTGCGGCAGGCGTGGAACGGCGCTATACGATGGCGGTGCCGAGCGGCGCCACCAACCTCAATTTCGCGACTTCCGGTGGCACTGGCGACGCCGATCTGTACGTCCGGTTCGGTACCGCTCCGACCACCACCAGCTACGATTGCCGTCCATACGCGACGGGTAACGCAGAGTCCTGCCCGTTCCCGACGCCGAGCGCCGGTACCTGGCATGTGATGGTGCGCATGTACAACACGGTGTCCGGCGTTTCACTGGTGGGTAGCTACGTCACCGGTGCGCCGGCTGATGCGGCGCCGACGGTCACCGCGACCAGTCCCAGCAATGGCACCAGCAATCACCCGACCAACGGCAACGTCGGCGTCACCTTCAGCGAATCGGTCACCCTGACCAGTGGCTGGAGCACGCTGGTGTGCAGCGTCAGCGGCACCAAGGCCAGCGCAATCAGCGGCAGCGGCGCCAGCTACACGATCAACCCGAATGTCGACTTCACCGCCAACGAGAGCTGCACGCTGACGGTACTTGCCAGCCGCGTGACCGACATCGACGGCACGCCGACGCCGATGGCCAGCAACTTCACGATGAACTTCGGCGTCGCCGGCACGGGCAGCGGTTATTACGCCAGCGTCAACGCGACCAGCGCGGCCAACCTGCGCGCCACGCTGCACCCGGTGATCGACGACCACACCAAGTTGCCGTATTCGCAGAACGGCAGTGTCGATACATGGTACGTGCTCGATCGCGCCGATCAGGATCCGCTGAACGCCAACAACATTCTCGACATCTACAAGAACGCGACCTATCCGAAGGCGGGCGCGGGCAACAACAACTACAACCGCGAACACACCTGGCCGAAGTCGCTCGGTTTCCCGAACGATGGGTCGACCAACTACCCATACACCGACACGCACATGTTGATGGCCTCGGACATCAGCCACAATTCCGCACGCGGCAACCTGCCCTTCGGCAACTGCCCGGCCGGCTCGGAAGCATTCGCCACGCTGGTCTACTACGGACAGGGCGGGGCAGGCCAGAGCAACTATCGCTGCGGCAACTACTGGCAGGTGTGGGACAAGCTCAAGGGCAACGTCGCGCGCGCGATGTTCTACATGGACATCCGCTACGAAGGCGGCACCCATGGGGTCACCGGTGTGGCCGAGCCCGACCTGCGGCTGACCGACAATGCCTCGCTGATCACCGCCAGCGGCGGCAATGCTTCGGTCGCCTACATGGGCCTGCTGGCGACGCTGCTGCAGTGGCACGCCGCCGATCCGGTCGACGACCGCGAGCGCCTGCGCAACGAGACCGTGTTCAACTACCAGGGCAACCGCAACCCGTTCATCGACAACCCGCAGTGGGTGGCGTGTCTTTATCAGAACGTTTGCCCGTAGCCGGATAGCTGCGCATGAGCCAGGGCGTCGCGGGCAACCGCGGCGCCCTTCGCTTTTTTGCGAGCAGATCTTGGGCGAGCGGCTCTCGTGGGAGCGGATCTTGTGGAAGCGGCTCTTGTGGAAGCGGATTTACCCCGCGACCGTTTCTGTGGGAGCGGATTCACTCCGCGATTGGCTCTCCCGGGGCTTGCCCGATCGCGGGATAAACCCGCTCCCACAACAGCATATCGCGGGATAAACCCGCTCGCACCGTGAGGCAGGTCGCGGGCTCGTGTCGGCTCAGGGCCACTCCGCCTCGATGGCGGCAAGCAGACTTCCGCCACGCCACTTCCAATCGGAATGGTGCTCAACAAGACCAGCACGTACCGGGTTGTCGAGCAGGTAGCGACCCGCCAGCAGCAGGTCCTCCTCGCGACGTAGCGCATGGTCGTGAAACGAGCTCTGCCACAGCTGCAGCGATGTACCTGACGTCCGGCGCAGCTGGTGCCAAATGCGTGCTTTGACTCGCGCAATTGTTTGCGGCAGGGTTTCGGTCTCGCCGAGCGCCAACAGCAGGTGCAGGTGATCGGGCATCAGAACCCATGCCAGCGCCGTGGCGCCGGGCCAAGTGACCTTGTCATTCAGCACGCTGGCAGCGCGATCTGCATCGGCCGGATCGGCAAACCATCGAACCCGCTCGTGTGTTGACGTGGTGATCAGATAAGGCTGGCCGGCAATCGATCGCCGACCTCGTCGCAACGCGGAACTTCTGGGGGCCATGTTGTTCATGTCGCGATGTTGCCGAGGTCGCGCGAGTGCCGTCGTCAACCGGATTCCGAATCCAGTGTGGGAAATTTCCGACGGCGGGGTCGCGCGGCGCGGATCGTGGGAGCGGATTTACTCCGCGACTGCCTTGCCGCATCGGCCGGGCTCGTCCTTCGTGGGAGCGGATTTACTCCGCGACCGCCCTGCCGCATCGGCCCGGACTCGTCCTTCGTGGGAGCGGATTTACTCCGCGATTGGCTCTTCCGGGTAACCCGATCGCGGGATAAACCCGCTCCCACAAA
>CALEZI010000178.1 GCA_937928755.1 uncultured Rhodanobacteraceae bacterium
CGACACGACACGATGACCACGGTTTACCGACAAACCACTTCAAGTGATTTCTAACTACTAATAGCATTCAGAAAAAACATGATAAAGCGCCTGTTCGCTTCGATTGTGAGGTGATAACGGATAGCGCCTCTTGCGTCGTGTCAGAATTTTCCTACATCAGATCAAGGACTTCTCTGACTTTCGTCGCCGCTTGCGGCATGTAGGCTAACCCGAAACGCCTCTGGAGAGAGCACGTATGCGTTATCGAATCGACCGACTGTTCATTGCGCCCTTCTTGATCGCCATAAGACGCACCGATTGGGCGACAGTTGATGCGGCGATGAAGGACTGGGCTGCTGGTCGAGTCCGGAAGAAGGCGCCGAAGAAGCTTCCTGACTCCGGGGGCGGCGCGACGTCTTCGCCTGCCAAGGGTACTTGCCGTCAGATCGCCGGACCCGTCGCAGCGGACGCCGGTCCCGGAGGTACTGACGTATCCCGGTCCGCTCGTTCAGACTCGATGTCGGCGGGCGACGCAGCAGGTTTGCGCGACGCTACCGATCGCGGTCTTGTCGCTGCTCGCCCCTCGCCAACTGTGTCGTCGTCACCCGGCTCGCGCGGAGTAACACCGAGCATCTCCAAGTCTGGATCATCGACATCGACGTCGACCGAGATTGCGGTACCGGAGTTGCCACAAGCCAGGATTCTGGGCGAGCGCCGAATACTTGATGCGGTGCGAGATCTGTTGCGCGTCAAGCACTACAGCATTCGCACCGAGCGCGCCTATGTCGGCTGGATAGATCGCTTCATGATGGCGTTTCCGGGTCGCCACCCGAGAGATCTTGGCGCATCGGACGTCGGGCAATTCCTCACGGTGCTTGCGACGCGCGCCAACGTCTCGGCCTCAACGCAGTCCCAGGCGCTCAGTGCGTTGCTGTTCCTCTATCGGGTTGTGCTTGGCCTGGACATGCCCTGGCTGGAGGACGTTACACGGGCGAAGCTGCCGCGGCGACTGCCGGTCGTGCTCAGCCACGCAGAAGTCCGATCGCTGTTGAATCGCCTTGATGGCCGCGAATGGCTGATGGCAAGCCTGCTCTACGGTACCGGCATGCGCCTGATGGAGTGCGTTCGATTGCGCATAAAGGATGTCGACTTCTCGCGCCACGAAATCATCATCCGCAATGGCAAGGGCGCAAAGGATCGTGTCACGATGCTCCCTCGCTCTCTGTCCGATGCAATGGCTCGACAGATTGAGAGGGCGCGTGCGGAGCATGTCGACGATCTGCGCGCGGGCTTCGGCGAAACCTATCTGCCCGATGCGCTGGAGCGGAAGTATCCCTACGCGTCGCGAGAGCTGGGTTGGCAGTATGTGTTCCCAGCCGTGAAGAGATCTCGCGACCCCCGCAGCGGTGCTGAGCGCCGACATCACATCGATGAACAAGTGCTCCAGCGTGCGGTCAAAACGGCTGTCACCCAATCAGGGATCGTCAAAATGGCCAGTTGCCACACCCTGCGGCACTCGTTTGCGACGCATTTGCTCGAATCGGGTTACGACATTCGCACCGTGCAGGAGCTCCTCGGGCATTCCGATGTCGCCACCACCCAGATCTACACTCACGTGCTGAACCGTGGCGCCGGTGGGGTTCTCAGTCCGCTCGATCGATGATGTGCGCATCCTGGAAGGGGTTCGTGCAGCGTACTTCCTGTCACAACGCCGCTCCGAAAGCACTGACACCGCGACTGCATCGATGATCGCGGCGACCGCCTGCTGGCTCTAGAATGCCGCGATGCACGATCTGATCCTGGAAGTTCTAAGCGGTCCGGCATTGCCCTCGCCTCAGCTCAGGCTTGACGAGCCGCGCATACTGGGGCGCAGTCCGGAATGCGACTGGGTGCTCGCTGACCCCGGAATCTCGCGTCGCCACGCGGGCATCGAGGCGCGCAACGGCGGGCTGTTCCTGCGTGACCTCGGCAGCCGCGCCGGCACCTTCGTCAACGATCACATCGTCGATCCGGAGCGCCCGGTTCCGCTGGCGGAGCACGACCGCCTGCGCATCGGGCCGTGGCGTTTTCGCGTTCGCAAGGAGGAAGCAGCGCCGGCGCGCAATCTGACCGCCCCCATGTCGTCGGTATCGTTGGGCTCCGTCACGCGCATTGCAGCCCCGGTGCTGGCGGCCGAGCGACGCCTGGAGTTGCTGGTCGAGTTCGCTGCAACCACGGTCAACGCCGACAATGTGCAGGCCATCGTGCGCAACCTCTGCGACTTCGCCCAGCGAGGCTCAGCGGCGCGTGTGGTCAGCGCATGGCTTGAGGTCGAAGACCGGTTCGAACTGGTGGCGTCGATTCCCGAATCCGAGCCTGCGTTTCCCTGCATCACGGAACTTTGCGATGGCGCGCGCCAGGGTAGCGTAGTGCAAGCCGACATCGAGTTGCCAGGCAATCCTGGGATCCGACCGGTTCTGGCTGTGGCGCTGCGGGTCGACAAGGACATTCGCGGCTACCTGTTTGCTGAACTGACGCGTCCGGACCCGCGCCAGCGTGCCGATGCCGCCGAATTCGCGCATGCGCTGGCGCGATTGGCGGGGCTGACGCTCGGCAACGTCGAGCGCCGCGACATGGAGCGCCGTGTCGAGCGCCTCCACGCGGACCTCGATCAGGCTCGCGAGGTGCAACGGCAGATCCTGCCGCCGGCGCATGGGCAATATGCGGGCACGCGCTATGCCTTTCATGTGCACCCCGGACGATTGGTTGCCGGCGATCTGGTCGACGTGTTCGCGCTCGACGATCACCGCTGCGCCGTGGTCCTTGGCGATGTCGCCGGCGCGGGCGTCGGCGCGGGTTTTCTCATGGCGAGCGTTCAGGCCTACCTGCATGCCGAACTCCTCGGCACCCGCGATCCTGCGCTGGCAGCGATGCGCTGTAACCAGTATGTCAGTCGCGTCGGTGGCGGTCGCTTTGCGACTGCCTGGATAGGCGTTGTGGACTCACGCGCGCGCCGCATTCACTACGTTGATGCCGGTCATGGGCACGGCCGCCACGTACGCGGCGACGGAACGCCCTACAAGTTCGACGGACGCGGCTCAATTCCGCTCGGCATCGACGCGAGTGCGGTCTTCGAGTCCGAGCAGTTGATCCTGGCCGCCAACGAGCGCTTGATCCTGTATTCCGATGGCATCGCCGAGATTCGAGGCGCCAATGGCGATACCTTCGAGCCGTTGGTTCTTGATCAGATCCTGCGTCGCGGCACACATCCCCATGGGGACGTAAGCGCGGTCATTGCCGGTCTCGAGTTGTTTGCTGGCGGCAGCATGCCCAGCGACGATGCCTCGATTCTTGCCTTCGATCTTCCAGACTGAGGGGTCTTCATGCGATCCGTATTGGGTAACTGAACGTAATTCGCAAGCGCTGGTTTTGTTCACCGGGGATTTTGCCGGGAACCGCTATCCAGTCACCCACGTCATCCGAACGGTTGGCGAACTGCGAATCCCCATTCCCCGATCGAGATATCGTCCTATGCGTTGGTTGATCGCGTTGACCCTGCTGATGAGTGGCCAATTTGTCGTTGCTGAATCGTTGTCGCCAGTAGGCCCGGCCGACACGTCCACGCAGGTGACCGACCTGCTGGCGCGCAGCCAGATCGAGAAAGCCTACGAAATCGCCGTTCGCTGGCATGAGGCTGAACCGCAGAATCCGCAGGCGGCTTATTGGGCAGGCAACATGGCCGGACAGATGGCAATGCGCTCGGGCATGTTCAAGGCGATGGGACTGGCCAAGGAGTCGCGACAAGGCCTGCAGCAGGCGGTTGCGTTGGACCCCGGTTACGTGGAAGCCCAATACGCGCTGATGCAGTTCCATCTGATGGCGCCCGGCATGATGGGCGGCGACAAGGATGAGGCGGTCGCAATCGCCGGGAGGATTGCCTCGCTTTCTCCCGTCGAAGGACTGCGCGCGAACGCACAGCTCCGAGCGTCCGAAAAGGACACTGAGGGCTATCTGCGCGGAAATCGCGAAGCCCTGAACCTGGCACCCGCGCATCGGGATGCGCTCGGAGTGGTAGTCGGCGAACTCATCGGCAAGTCCGACTTCGATGGCGCCAAGGTGCTGATCGACAAGGCGCGTGCTGCCGATCCGGCCAGCGTTACCGCGCGCTACCAGTACGTCAAGTGGGCAGCAGTGAGTGGACTTGAACTGGAACAGGCTCTGGCAGAGATCGATGCGCTGATTGCGCTGCCGCGCTATCCGGACCGTTTTTCGCTGTGGGGCGCACATTATCGCCGTGCGCAACTGCTCACCAAGCTGGGTCGCAAGGATGATGCAATTGCCGCGTATCAAGCCGTGCTCAAGCTTGAACCCAGGTTCGAGGTGGCCTCGAAGGAACTGAAGCAACTGCAGCGGGGTTAGCGCGAAAGGGCTGGCAGCGGGGAGCGGCATGCGCTTTCGGGAAAATGCGCGCGACGCATGGCCGCCCTCACCGAACATGCCCTAAGGAACCTCTGAACAAGTCGTCATTGCGAGGAGCGAAGCGACGCGGCAATCCAGAAATGCTCTGAAAATCAAATGCCTGGATTGCTTCGCTGCGCTCGCAATGACGAGTCGCGGGACTTGTTCAGAGGGTCCCTAAGGCTTTGATTTCACGTGGGAGTGGATTCATTCCGCGAGCGCTATCGCGGGATAAACCCGCTCCCACAGGTTCGATGCGCGAACAAGCGCTCGGCCAGAGGCGACCAGTACTCTCTCCAAACATGCAGTGAGTGACTGACGAAAGGTCATTTACCGCAAAGGACGCAAAGGAAGGCAAAGCCAACACGTGATTCGGCAGGGGGAAATCTGACCTCTGCACAAACACGGCCTGCTGCTCCCTTTGCGTTCTTTACGTCCTTTGCGGACAGAAATCAGACTCCGAGGTCGCTGACTGTGCGCGAAGGTGAGCACCGACAGCCGTGCGCGTGGGACTCCCCCAATGCGCGAACTGGCAGAATCGAGGCATGAAATCGCTGCCGGTGCTCGACTCGGATACCCACGGCTTTCCAGATCCGGCCTCGGCGCTTGCGCGACCCAACGGTTTGCTGGCCATCGGCGGTGATCTGTCGCCCGAGCGCCTGATGGCGGCGTACCGTAGTGGCATCTTTCCGTGGTTTTCGGCCGGAGAACCGATCCTCTGGTGGTCGCCCGACCCGCGACTGGTGCTGCGCCCGGAGGCATTCAAGCTGACACGCAGCCTGCGCAAGCGGGTGCGTGCGGCCGGCTGGCGGATCAGTTGCGACAGTGCATTCCTGCCGGTGATCCACGCTTGCGCACATGCACCGAGACCGGGACAGGACGGCACCTGGATCGTGCCGGAGATGATCGGCGCTTATCTGCGGCTGCATCGCCTGGGCATCGCGCACAGCGTCGAGGTGTGGGACGGCCAACGGCTCGTCGGCGGGCTCTATGGCCTTGCCGTCGGACGCATGTATTTCGGTGAATCGATGTTCAGCGCGGTGCCGGATGCGTCGAAGGCGGCGCTGTGGGCTCTGTGCGCGCGCTTGTCGTCCTGGGGCTGGCCGTTGATCGATTGCCAGCAGGAGACGGCGCATCTGGTCAGCCTTGGTGCACAAACGATGCCGCGCCGGGATTTCCTTGTCGCGGTCTCGGAGTTGGTTCGATCGGACCAGCCGGCACCGATCTGGCGCAGCGAGTGCCTGCTTTGAGGCAGCTCGCGCTGGCGGCCTCATCGATGTGAGCTCTTCGTGGGTCCAGACTCGTCTGGACGCTCTCGCTGGGCAATCCAGCCAGCAGGCGGGATCGAAAGGCGTCCAGACAAGTCTGGACCCACAAGAGCACGAGAGCCCGCTCCTGCCACTCAACACTCACCACTCACCATTCACCGTTCACCACTTACGACCTCATCGATGTGAGCCCTTCGTGGGTCCAGACTCGTCTGGACGCTCTCGCTGGGCCATCCAGCCAGCAGGCGAGGTCGAAAGGCGTCCAGACAAGTCTGGACCCACAAGAGCACGAGAGCCCGCTCCTGCCACTCAACACTCAACACTCAACACTCAACACTCAACACTCAACACTCAACACTCACCACTCACCACTCACCATTCACCGTTCACCACTTACAACCTCATCGATGTGAGCCCTTCGTGGGTCCAGGCTTGTCTGGACGCTCTCGCTGGGCCATCGAGCCAGAGGGCGAGATCGAAAGGCGTCCAGACAAGTCTGGACCCACAAGAGCACGAGAGCCCGCTCCT